>JBDTXZ010000053.1:0-10453 GCA_040005935.1 bacterium
GGCGTATCGGATGCAACGTCCACGGAGTGCGGCTGGCCGTTCACGCGCAGTGTGTATTTGCTCATGTTCCCGTAAGCAGTTGGCGTGGAAGCCCGGATGTCAGCGCACCCGATTACGCCGGGCCATCTTGGGAGTCTACGTGCATTCCGGTGGCGCCGCCATGCATGTGCCGCGCGCCATTCGAGCGGACACAGCGGCAGTACGCTAGTTTTGCCGCGCGTCCCTCACCCGTAGAAATGACTGGAACACTCGAGCAGTTGAGCGCGGCTCTTACCGACCGCTACACCATTGCGCGCATGCTTGGCGCGGGCGGCATGGCCTCCGTGTATCTCGCGCACGATCTCAAGCACGACCGCGACGTCGCCATAAAAGTGCTGCGTCCCGAACTCGCGGCCGTCATCGGCGCCGATCGGTTCCTTGCCGATAAAGACCACGGCGAATCTGCAGCATCCGCACATCCTGTCGCTCTTCGATTCCGGCACGGTCGACGGGACGGTGTTGTACGTCATGCCCTTCGTCGACGGCGAGTCGTTGCGCGACAGGCTATCGCGCGAGAAGCAATTGCCGATCGACGACGCCATGCGCACTGCGAGGGAAGTCGCCGACGCGTTGCAGTACGCACATCAGCACGGCGTCATCCATCGCGACATCAAGCCGGAAAACCTCCTCCTGCACGGCGGACACGCGCTGGTCGCGGACTTCGGCATTGCGCTCGCAGCCTCCAGGACAGGTGGCAGTCGCATGACCGAGACAGGCATGTCGCTCGGCACACCGCACTACATGTCGCCCGAGCAAGGCGATGGGCGAGCGCGAGCTCGATGCGCGCACAGACGTGTATGCGCTGGGATGCGTGACGTACGAGATGCTCGCGGGAGAGCCGCGGTTCACGGGCCCAACGGCGCAATCCATCGTTGCGAAGGTGATGACCGAGGCCGCGCCATCTGCACGGAGCAAACGCGCGACCGTGCCGGACGCGCCGCGCTCTCCACACCATCAGCGACGACGCGACGCGCGGCCGCACCATCGCGGCAACGCACCTCATCGGCCAAAATCGCGGCACTCGCTGCGCTCGTCGCCATGATTGCTTTCGCGGCATTCTGGCTTGGCAGCCGCCTGCTTGGCGCCAGGAGCGGACAACCGCTCGTCTTCGGGCACAATGCGCACGCCACCTGGGATCCCGCACTCGAAGTCACGCCAATGCTTTCGCCCGATGGACGCTCGGTGGCTTACGCTGCTGGCTCGTTGTCGCACCTGCATGTCATGGTGAGGCCTGTCGGTGAGGGACGAGCCATCGCGCTCACCGGCGACACGGCTACCGAATCCAACCCGCAATGATTACCCGACGGTTCTCGCATTCTCTTCCTGTCGCGCGACGGTGTCTTCAGCGCGCCGGCCCGGCGCGGCCGGAATTGGCGGGCGACAACCGCAATCCCATCACCTCGGCAACATGGTCGCCCGACGGCAAGCGTCTCGCGATCGCACGCGGTGATTCGCTGTTGGTCCGCGAACCGGATGCTTCCGTGCACGCCGTGGCACGAGTGACTGAAGCCACGCTCTGCACCTGGTCGCCGGAAGAACGTTCGTCGCGTGTCAGACGGAGAACGCAACCTACTCGGCGGCAGGGTCCTTCTTCGGCAACCTCTCTCCCAGTCAAATCGTATTGTGCCGCGTGCGCGATGGGGCGGTCACGAGCGTTACGGACAGCAAGTCACTCAACACCAGCCCCACGTGGTCGGCGGACGGTCGCTGGCTCTACTTCGATTTCAATCGGGACGGTAACCGCGACATATACGGAGTACCCATCTCGTCCAACGGCAAGGCTGGCGAGGGAGTTGTCCGGTTGAGCACCGGATTGGGTGCCCACACGATTTCACTTGCGACGAACGGCACGCGCCTCGCCTATTCGAAATACACAATCCGCACGAGTGTCTGGTCGATGCCCGTGCCGTCTAATCCGCCAGTGACGACTGCGACAGCAACGCGCGTCACCCACATCAACGAAAGCAATGAGGCAATCAGTGTAGCGCCCGACGGAAAATGGCTGCTCTATGATTCTGATCTCACGGGTAATTCAGACATCTTCCCGCGCCTGGTGTCGGGAGGTGAATCGGAACAACTGACCACTGAACAGACCGACGATTTCGCTCCAACTCCGTCGCCCGACGAAAGGAAATCGCATTTCATTCGTGGCGTTCCGGATCGCGAGACATTTACGTCATGCGTCTCGACGGCACGGGCGTGCAGCAAGTCACACGTTCACCAATGCAGGAGTCGAATGCTGATTGGTCGCCGGACGGCAAGGCCATCGCCTTTGACAATCTCACGACAGGCGGCGGAATCTGGATCGTTCGCCGAGATGCGTCCGGGCATTGGGGCGAGCCCGTGCAGCGCCAGCAGGGCGGGTTCAACCCGTACTGGTCTCCCGATGGCAAGTCGATCGCTTACCTCAACACGCAAGAGGGAGGCAAGCTTCTGGTCGTCCCAGCGGATTCCGGTGCAGCGCAAATTCTGGTCGACCCGTCAGTGAACGGCTTACGCCCGGAAACCGCGATCTGGGGTGCCGGCCCCTTCCTGTACTACGAAGCGCGCGATGGGGCGGGAAAGACATCGATCTGGTCGATACCCGCTGCCGGTGGCGCATCGCGGCTGCTCGTGCGGTTCGACCCGGTCTTGCATCCGCTCAATCGCAGCTGGTTGACGCTCCAAAACGGCATCCTCTATTTCCTTGCCGAGGATCGCGAGAGTGACGTCTGGGTGATGGAGGTGCGGAAGCCGTGACCGACTCGTTGAACGGCGTGACTGATCTGCTGGAACTGCCGCATTTTCTCGGTCCTGACGAGTGCGCGGCGATTCGGAGCGAGTTGGCGTTACTCGCTGGCGCTGCCGCCACGGTGTTACGTCCGGATGCTCACGGGTCGGTTGCACCGAGTGTGCGACGAACAACTCGGCTCGGGTGTCCAGCGGGCGCGTACCGCGCCGAGTTGGCGGCGCACGGCATGCTGGCCAGCATGAGCCGGAAGGCGACTGTTACGATAACGCCGTGGCGGAGAGTTTCTTCTCGACGCTCGAGTTCGAACTGCGGATGCAGAACGACTGGCATACCCGAGATGATGCGCGGCGCGCGATCTTCCGGTACATCGAGGTCTGGTACAACCGCAAGCGGCGGCATTCCACGCTGGGTTACGTCAGCCCAGCCGCGTACGAAGTAGAGTTGCTGGCGGCCGCGGAGTTCCTCTCACTTACGCGTCCACTAAATCGGTACAAGCCCAGTGCCCACGTTGCATCTGCGATCCAGCAACGGCACAGAGACACGCTCCTTGAACTGGAAGCATCTCCTTCCAGTCGCTCTATCTTTGGGGAAGCAGCCAAGCCTACCAACCGAAGGACGAACCGCGCGGATGTTAACATCATCCGGCGCGGTTCATCTTCGAGCGAGTAAGTCTGCGCCCCTGCGCACGATAGCCGCAAGCTTGGCCGCCAGGTGCAGGCCCCTCAGGCGTGCCACGCGTTGCCGAATGGAGAGTCCGAATACAACCGCCGTCACGGTGCGTGTCAAATCTCCTAACCAATCACTCCAGAATCGTTTTTCGGCCCACTCGCCCGCAACAATGCCATTTTGTTGGCGGGTTGTAGTGTGTCCGCAAAGCAGTGCAGATGCGCCGTGAGCGAGGCGGCCCGCTGCGTTGGTTGCGCGTTGACGGCTATCCGGACGAACGCGTCTGTTCCTTCCTGGACAGGTTTGCCACAAATGGCGCAGACGTTTACGACGGTAACATCCATCTCTACACCTTGTTTCCGGTTTAGGGCGTTTTACGGCGACTCCCTTCCAGCGGGATATCGACGGCTTGCACGGCGCCAAGGCCTTGCACCTGTCGCCTCGCGCTGCTCCGTAACTGGGAGATGTCCGCACTCGCACGATTCCCCTGGGCGCTCTTTGCCCAGTGTTTCGGTGCCCTGCCACCATGTACAACAAGACGCATGTCTCGCGTTGGAAGGTCTCCCTCTTGGTCACGCAACGCGAAGAGCGCGGTAATTCCGGCACCCAGCGCTTCCGTGGTCATTTTGCCACGCCCTAACATGATGACGTCATGGGGAAGCATTCCTTGTCGGCGTATAACAACAGCGTCGGCCGACTGATCGGAGAGTTGGTCGACCACGGCGACCGTCGCAGGGTAGATCGCATCACCCCCCTTGACCGGGGCGCCCGCTGACCGAACTTCCTGCAAGCGCTGCAGTAGTCCACGCTCGACCGCGTTCGGAGACGATTCCAGTCTCGCCCACCGGTCCTCCAAGAGGGCGCGCACCGCGTTTCCTCCAGTGGTGTGGAGGCTGACAATTGAGTCAATCAACGCCGCCTCATCGGGCTTTGGTTGCGACGCCTTCTTCACCAACCGCACTCGTGGTACGCTCACTTCCGATGCCTGGGTTGGCGCATCGAGTCTTCTGACCGGCTGAGACGGGTTCCCAACGTCTCGCGCGCAGCCGACCGCCACACTCAGGACCACACTCACGAAAGAGATACTGCCGAAAGTTCTCATTGTACGCACCGAGTGGACGAGATGGCGTTGAATGCCGACGTGTATTTGAATTTGCATTACGAAGCCTGCCAGCAATAGAGAAGTATCGAGGAGACCAGGTTGCCGACCAAATCATAAGTGTCCCAGTATGCGCAGTACCACGTTTCCCCACTGCCACCGGGCCCATTGCCACCGGTGTTGCATGGGCCGTCACTCTTGAGCGGCTTGGGCGCCTTGGGATCAAGAATCGTGAGAGACCGCGTTGTGCCGGACGGGGACAGCCTCGACGTCTCATCGCCGCATTCCTCTACCTCGTCGTGTCTTCGATAGATGACCACTAAGTCCCCATGCGCGCCTTGATCGAACACAAAGGTGACGGGCTGCAGTTGCGCATATGGTGGCACCACAACGTACTCACGAGTGCAGTTCACAAAGATTTCTGCGTTTCGGAGCTTCGCCCGCCCATCGGTCGACGTTAGTTCTGGAAAGGTGTAGTACCCAACGCTTGGATACCCAGGAAGGCTAGATTGAAACGTGCCCGTCGTGTACACGAACTCGTAGGCGTAGTTATCGCTGTCGATGTAGGTGTATGGGGTGTTGAACCACCACGATGAGGGGCATTGCCATGGGACAGCCTTGGCGACGTCCGGTTGCACTGTGTTGATCGCGAAGAGCGCTCCAGTGTACAGCACCAGCAGTCGTAGTGCACGTTTCATCGCCTCTGGCTCCTTAGAGAATGGAGGGCACCGACCGTAACGGTCGGCCGCCGCGGGAGGCTGTCTTATTGAGCTCGACATCGTACGTCAAGCAGTGGAGCGCTGCGCTCGCGTATAAGAAGGCTCCTAGCCTAGCAGGCCGCTGTAAACTGCACCTTCACTTCCTTCTGCGAACCTCCGCTCCTCTGCGGCTCCGCACTGTTCGCTAACGAAGGGCTCAGTTGGACGAGTTGCGTGCAAGACTCACTTATATCGTCGTTTCTTCACTTCGCCAAGTGTGCCGCTGGCGGACACGGTTGGACCACACCACTTGATCGCGCCAGAGGTGCAATCCGCGTCGATCCGCCAAATCCGCGTAAATCCGCGTTAGAGATTCGTCCAACGGTTCCTAACGCGTTTTCCAAACGCGTTGGTCGGATTCTTGACGCGGATTTAGCGGATCGTCGCATTTTTTTACACGCGTACAAACATTGGTCGCACAAGTCAAGAATCGGCGCTTAGACCCCAGAGCGTCGCCGAGTACAAAACTGCGCTCGCGTTGTTCCCCTGCGACCTCTGCCTCTCTGCGTCCTCTGCGGTTCAGGTTTCGGCCCACGCGCGAATGCGTCGCGATCGCTCTCTCCAAGGGCGTAGAGGCAGCATGAACTAACTTTACCACCGCGGCTCAACCACGTACTCGCGCTCCCGGTACTCGAACCAATCAAAGTCCGCGACGAGCCCCGCACCCGACATGTCCTGGCACGCCACGCCCACGAACGCGCCCGTAAAATTCGGCGCGCCAGGCGCACTCGCCTCATCCGACAAAATGCTCGCGTCGAACTGCTGCGGAATCCAACGCCAATCCGAACCCGTAACTCGATAGCCGAAATACAGCCGCTCGCAATCGATCTCCACTCGCAACTCCACCGCCACGCCAGCCAGTATCGCGATGGGCACCGTGAACACATCCGCCTGCACTTGATCAGGCACCGACGACATCACACGAACGTACTTGCCAAACGTGTCGTCACACGACAGATGGAAATAGTGAAACTTCGCGCTGTTGTAATAGCAGACCAGTCCCGCCATCTGCTGAAAATGCTCCGGCTCGAATTCCACCACCGTTGACGCACTGAAACAATGCGCCTGCTGCCGGCGCGCCACCAACGACTGGCGAAAATGACTCCCAATCCCCTCTCGGCCGTACAGTCTTAGAAAGCCCGGACGCTCCGAGAGACTGAAAAGCTTTTCGGGCCACGGCGTGCGAAGCCACTGAAAGTCGATGGGTAATTGCGCGTCGTCAAACTCCTCGCGCGCGCTCGACGACGGAAATGGATGCGCCGCCAACGCGGGCGCCACCGCATCCACGTGCGGCAGACCCTGACCATCCGTCGTGCGAAGCCAACCGTCATCACCCCACGTCATCGGTTGAATCGCCGTCTCTCGGCCTAGCGTGCAACGCCCGCGATTGCGCAGGGGCCGCCCGCAGAGATACGCCATATACGTCTCCCCGCCTTGCGTCTCGACGAGATCCGCGTGCCCCGCACGCTGCAGCTCGACATCCGGGCGATGACGCGCCGTAAGGATGTAAACGTCGGGATGCAACTCGTACGGCCCGTCAATCGATCGCGACCGCGCCATCGTCACCGCATGTCCCCAGCCTGTTCCACCCTCCGCCGTAATCAGGTAGTAGTAGCCTTCGCGCTGGTAGAGATGCGGCGCCTCCGTAAACCCGATTGCCGTTCCCTTGAAGATGACTTCTCGCTTCCCGATCAGGCGACGCTCGCTCGCCGAATACTCCTGAAGCGCGATGCCCGCAAAACGATTCTGGTTCGGCCGGTAATCCCACAACATGTTGACGACGTACTTTCTCCCGTCCTCGTCGTGAAACAGGGACGGGTCGAAGCCACTGCTGTTGAGATAAATGGGATCAGACCACTCGCCATCGATCTGGGCGCAGGTCACCAGGTAGTTGTGCGTGTCACGCAGCGTCGCGCCCCCTGCACCCGCCTGCGCCGCGCGACCATAGCGCTTGACGTCGGTGTACACGAGATGAAACAGCCCATCCGCGTACGTGAGGCACGGCGCCCAGATCCCACACGAATCCGGATCGCCCAACATGTTGAGTTGACTCGCGCGTCGAAGCGGCCGAGTGAGCAGGCGCCAATGCACGAGGTCGCGCGAGTGATGAATCTGGACTCCCGGATACCATTCGAACGTCGACGTCGCGATGAAGTAGTCATCGCCAACGCGAACGATGGACGGATCGGGATTGAAGCCCTTCAGGATTGGATTGCTGATGGTCACCGCGGCCTCTCACGCACGAGTGTCCACAGAACGCCCGCGCCTATGACGTCGAGCACGGGAAGACCGATGAAAAACGGCGTGTAGCCGATCGTCGACACGAGACCACCGATCGCCAGCGACGACAGGAGCAACCCCGCATTCCCGAACGTGCCGGACATGCCTGCGACGGTCGCCACTTCGCTCTTGCGAAAGAGGTCGGACGCCATGGTAATCACGGTCACCGACAACGTCTGGTGTGCAAAACCCCCAAGGCTGAGCAACGCAATCGCGACGTATGGGCTTTCGACGAATCCGACAAAACCCACTCCCGTCATCATCACGGCGCCAAGCGTAAACGCAGAGCGGCGCGCATTCAGCAGGCTGAGGCCGCGCTTCTGTAACTGCAGCACGACGAGCCCGCCGAACATGCTGCCGAAGTCCGCGGCGAGAAACGGCAGCCACGCAAACAGCGCGATGGCCTTGAGGTCGAAGTGCCGCACCGTCGTGAGGTACAGCGGCACCCAGAACGTGAGCGTCCCCCACGTGGGGTCGGCAAGAAAGCGCGGCAGCGCGATGCCCCAGAAATTACGCTGCCCCAGAATCTTCAACACGGACGGACGCGAGCCGTCGTCCTGAAGATGCGTCTCCTGCCCAGCGAGTATGTACGCGCGTTCCTCATCGCTCAGGCGCGGATGAGTGTCCGACGACTCATAGAACGTGAGCCAGAGTGTCACCCACACGAGGCCAAGCGCGCCCGTGATCACGAAGGCGATCTGCCAACCGTGAATGAGTATCGCCCACACGACAAGCGGCGGCGCCAGCATCGAACCCACCGATGCGCCAAGATTGAACACGCCGCCCGCGAGTCCGCGTTCGCGCGCGGGAAACCACTCCGCCACCGTCTTCATCCCCGCCGGACCCGCCGACCCCTCGGCCAATCCCAACATCCCACGCAACCACGCGAGTACTTGCCAGCTATGCGCCAATCCGTGCGCCATGCTGATGAGCGACCACGCCGTGGCGAAAATTGCAAAGCCGCGCTTGAGGCCGACGACGTCGAGCACATAGCCGCATAGCGGCTGCAGCATGATGGCGATCTGAAACGCGCTGAGGATCCACGAGTACTGCTGCGTCGTGATTTGCAGATCCTTGAGCACCGTCGGCGCAGCGACACCCAACGTGCTGCGCGTGAGATAGTTCACGATCGCCCCCAACATGATGAGGCCGATCATCCACCAACGTAGTCCGCGGATCTTTCGCATTCGCCAAGATGCGCAGCCCATCGCCTGTCGCGCGAGTCTCTCGCGCGAGTGTCATCCCGCAAGAGCGAAGCGAGTGTCGGGATCTACCTTCCCTGCTCTATGGCGTTCGTCGAGCGCGAGGACAGAAGATCCCGACAGTCGCTTCGCTCCTGCGGGATGACAGCCGCCTGCGCGGCCATTGTCGCTTGTCGCCTACTGCCCCGCAGGCAACCGAAAGACACTCAACTGTGGCCGCAGAGCGCCAGCCAAGGCTGTCCCGCCTGGCGCAGCGAACTGGATCGACACCGTCGCTGACGATGTGGGCGTATCGAGCCGGTAGAACTTCATCGATCCCGGCGCGAGCGTCACCGTTGTCGCCGTTGTGCCGATCACCGTAGGCCGAATCGGATTTGGCAACGGAACGTCCACGTTCCCGGATGTCGCGAACAGCCGCGCCCAAAGTGCCTTCACATTGCGCGACGCGAAACGATTCACCGCCGGCGCCGTCGCACGCGGTAAACCAGGAAGACTGTCGGCATAGAGCGACAGTCCGAAGTTCGCGAAAGTTGACGGAAACGACTGCCCGCTCGCCTGTTCGATGTCCAACAGCCCGTTGGACGGACCTTGTTCCAGCTGCTTGTAGAACGCCGTGCCGAATTGGTCGCCGAGCCATCGCATCAGCAGCCAGGTTCCGCCGCGCCAGGAAAAGCCGTTCTCCGAATCGTCGTGCAGCGTGATGCTCGACGTATCCGGACGGAGTGCGTACTGGTAGGAATCATAAAGAAAGCTGGAGATGAACCCCTGCGCGGAATCGGGGAAAAGCTGCGCCACGTCAGTGCGACACGCCGGCGGCGGGCACTTCTGCTCGTAGTACAACGATCCGAGCTCCTCGGCCACGATACTCAGTCCTTCGTCCATCCAGCTCGAGCCTTCGGTGGATCCGCTGACCACGACGTGCTGCGAAAACCAGATAAGGTGTTGCAGTTCATGCAGGAACGTGGCTGGAACGTCTGCACCGAGATCATCGGCCGTGTGCGGGCAGCTCACGGTGGCGGCAGGGTCGGGCACGATCGTGTAAAAGATCTCGCCGTGGTTGGAATTCAGGTCGGCCGGCCCGTTGAAGTCCTCTGTGTTGAAGAAGCCGGCGACGAAACCCTGCGTGTCACACGTTGCGCTCGGCGTGTTGCCATTCACCACCGGCGACATGAGCACGATCACTCGGCCATTCTGATCGAGGTCCACCGGCGGTCCAAACGCAACCGTGTCGATGGGATAGAACGTCTTGTCGAACAGCTTGCCGAAGTCCGACAGTTGCGACCCCGTGAATCCGTTCGCGGGTGCAAGCGTGTCAATGTAGACCAGGATGTTTTCGCCGACATACGCGACCTTGGCGCCCACGTTCTTGAACGCGGCGGTTGTAAAGCTCGAGGCAACACGAAATCCGCGAATCGTGCCAATCGCTGGCGGCGCAGCGACCGCGGAGCGCAGCAGCGTTTTTGGCTGGCGCATCAGCGATGCCCTGAAGCTGTTCGTGCTCACGCGTTGCACAGTACGGGCACGGAGTGCGCGCTCGGCAGCGCGTTGCGCTGCCATGTTTCGTATCGGCGGAAGAAGGCCGCTACGCATACTCACGTCCGCAGCAATCGACGCGTTAATCGATGGAGATGCAGGGATTTTCGACGCGGAGGCCGTACCGCTCGACAACGTGTACGAC
>JBDTXZ010000054.1:0-10282 GCA_040005935.1 bacterium
CGCGGCGATACGATCGTCGGCTCATACAAAGGCTTTGGCGGCGTGGCACACTTCGTCAAGCAGCACTAGCGCCTGTCGTCCTGTGCGCAGCAGCCTGTCATCCCGCACGAGCGAAGCGCGTGTCGGGATCTACCATCGCGGCGCTGTTGGCCGGCCACGCGCGAGGTATAGCGGATCCCGCCACGAGCAGTCGCTCGTGCGGGATGACAGGACGGAGGTGCCGCGCTGAGCAGTTGAAACCGCATGCAAGTGTTGTTGCGCTGTACCTATCCCGCGTCAATTCACGTCAGCCTTTCCACCCGCAACGCTTCCTCGAGTGCATCAATGAATTGCTCGACTCGCGACGCCTGCGCGTTGTAACCCATGACTCCAACTCGCCACACCTTGCCGGCGAGCACGCCGAGTCCGCCACCCATCTCGACGCCCATGTCGAGCAGTCGCGAACGCACCTTCATGTCGTCCACACCATCAGGAACACTGATGACGTTGATCGTGGGGCAGCGATTCGCCTCGGGCGTAAAGAGCGAAAGCCCGAGTCGATCGAGACCGCGCACCAGGGTATCGCGCGCCGCGATGTGCCGAGCCCAGCGCGCCTCGAGCCCTTCTTCGAGCGCCAATCGCAGCGCTTCGTGGATTCCATAGATACTCTGAATCGGCGCTGTGTGATGGAACGCGCGCTTCTTCGTCGCACTCTCACCGCCCCAGTATTGGAACAGCAGCGACAGATCGAAATACCACGTGGACGGCTTCTGCTTCCGATGCCACACTGCCTCCATCGCGCGAGGTCCGACCGTAATGGGGCCAAGTCCCGCCGGTGCACCAAGACCTTTCTGCGTGCACGACCCCGCAGCGTCGACGCCCCACTTGTCGATCTCCAGCTCCATTCCGCCGAGTGACGTGACACAGTCCACGGCGATCAACGCGCCGTAGCGATTCGCGACTTCGACCATCGGCTGAATCGGTTGACACGCACCCGTCGTCGTCTCGACGTGCACGAATGCCAGGAGCTTCGCGGGCCGCTCAGCAAGCGCCTTCGCAACGTCGCTCGGGTCCGCGACCTCGCCGGGCTCGGACTCGATAGTGCGCACGTCAGCACCAGCGCGCCGGCACAGTTCCGCAACGCGACCGCCGAAATATCCATTCACGCAAACGAGAGCACTGTCTCCCGGCTCCAGCAGATTCATCATGATGGTTTCCAATCCCGCCGATCCAGTGCCGGAGATTGGCAACGTGTGATGATTCTCGGTCCGATAGACTGCGCGAAGCGCGCTCATCGTCTCGTCCATCAAGTCGACGAAGTATGGATCGAGGTGACCAACCGGATTCGCCGTCATCGCCGCGAGCACGCGAGGATCCGGATTGCTCGGCCCGGGTCCCATGAGCAGCCGGGCGGGAGGGTTGAGCGGCGGTGGCGCTTTGATCGAGGTCGTCATGCGAGTCCGAGTTTTTGTGCAAGTCCGATGCGCTGAAGCTTGCCGGTTGGCCCAACAGGAATTTCCTGAAGGATGAGAATCTTTCGAGGGACCTTGAAGTCGGCCAGGCGCACCGCGGCAAACTGGCGCAGTTCCTTGTCGGTGACTTCGGCGCCTTGCTTCAACACGATGGCTGCCGCCACCTCTTCACCAAGCATGTCATGCGGCATGCCGAACGTGACGCACTGATGCACGGCAGGATGCTCCATGATGATCTCGTCCACTTCACGTGGTGAGATTTTTTCGCCGCCACGATTGATGATTTCCTTGAGACGCCCGGTGATGCTCACATACCCGTCGCTGTCCATCACACCCTGATCACCGGTACGGAACCAGCCGTCGTAGAACGCCTCGGCGTTCGCGTTCGGATTGTTCTCGTACTCGGTCATCACATTCGGCCCGCGAATGACGATTTCTCCGGTGCCGCCGACGGGCGCCGTCGTGCCAGTATCGTCGACGACGCGGATCTCGGGACCACCCGACGGACCCACTGTGCCAGGCTTTCGCTCTAGAGGCGGAAGCGGGTTGCTCGCCATCTGATGCGCGGCTTCAGTCATGCCATACGCTTCGATGACTGGCACGCTGAACGTTGCCTCGAGCTCGGTGATGACACGAAGTGGAAGTGCCGACGACGACGAGCGGATAAAACGCAACCGATGGTTCTTGATGACCTCTGCGTTGTTGGCCGCTCGGAGGAGTATGGCCTGATGCATCGTTGGCACGCCCGAGTACCACGTGGGGTGCACGTCTGCCAGCCACGTAAAGAACTTGAGCGCATTGAATCCGGTGGTGCAGCAGACCTCGCCGCCCGCCGACAACGGTGCGAGCAATGCCGCAATGAGCCCATGAATGTGAAAGAGCGGCATGATCACCATGCCGCGATCGTCCAGAGAAAGCGCGAGAGTCTGCCGAATGTTCCGCGCTGATGCGCAGATATTCTTTTGCGCGAGGGGAACGATCTTTGGCCGCGACGTCGTGCCCGAGGTGTGCAGTACAAGCGCGAAATCGTCGGGACCCACAGCGCGGGGCGGCGCGCCGACGGCCGTATCAGAGTCCGCCGTAAACTCGATCGCAAAACTTCCCGCGCCGCGCTCCGGCTGTGGGTGCAATCGAGCGATTGGTACGCCGAGCTTGCGCGCAACGTCGACGGCGGGTGAGTCCCTACCCTGCGCAACGATGAGTAGCTTGGCGCGCAAGTCCGTGAGGTAGAACTCGAACTCGTCGGCGCGATAGCCGGGGTTGAGCGGCGCCGCCGTTGCGCTCGACGCGATGCAGAGGAACGCTGCCGCCATCTCTGGCCCGTTGTCCAGCACGATTGCGACGCGATCGCCCGGCCCGATGCCTCGCTCACCTAATGCATTCACCGTCTCCGCCACCAATGCACGCAGCGCGCGATAGCTGAGCGGCAGGCCGCCGGGCGAGCTGAGTGCTGGTGCGTCGTCAGCGCCGGCGCCGAGCAAGCCGATGATCGTCGAGGGTGAATCTGTCATGCGATAGATCCCAGATGATGTTTCACGTTACTGCCCACAGCGGCGAGATGGCGAGCCTGCCGTTTTGCCCCTTGAGAGTTTGCGCAAGAAGACGAGCGCACGCGTACACGGCGTCGATGTGTGGCGTCGGCGTCGACGTGAGGCGGCCCAACTCGACCACGGCACCCACGAGCGCTTCAATTTCAATCGCCTTACCCGCCTCGACATCCTGGAGCATCGACGTCTTGTGCGCGCCAACTTTCTCCGCACCGGCGATCCGTCGATCGATGCCGGCGCGGAATGTAATCCCCAGCTTTCCCGCAATGACTTCAGCTTCGCGCATCATCGCGACGCTCAACGCGCGCGTCTCTGGAAACTGTAACAGGTCAACGAGCGTCGCGTGCGTGAGTGCGCTGATGGGGTTGAAGCTCAAATTGCCCCACACCTTGAGCCAGATCTCGCTACGAATGTCATCGAGAATGGGCGCCTTGAATCCCGCCTTGACGAACGCCGCAGCAATCGCCTGCACGCGCGCCGACGACGAACCATCGAGCTCACCCAGTGCGAATCGTCGTCCCTCGACGACTTCGACGACCCCGGGAGCCACAAGCGTCGCGGCAGGATAGACCACAGACCCAACGATGCGCTCCGAGTCGATCAAGCGGCCAATGGTTCCATCCGGATCTGCCGAGCGTATCGGTGTTCCCTCGAATGCGCCGCCGTGCTTGTGAAAATACCACCACGGAATGCCGTTCTGCATCGTGACGATCGTCGTCTGCTCGTGACAGAGATGCTGAAGATCCGCCGCGACCGCTGCGACCTGATTCGCCTTGACGGTCAGCAGCACGACGTCGTGCGGGCCCGCTTCGCTCATCCGCTCGCACGCCAACGCACCGCGCACCACGACGTCAGCGCCGTCGTCGCCGATCACGCGCATTCCGCGCGCACGAATGGCGTCAAGGTTTGCACCGCGCGCGATGAACGTGACCTCCTCACCGGATGCAGCGAGCCATCCGCCGAGGTATCCGCCAATGGCTCCGGCGCCGACGACAGCAATTTTCACGACTGCGCCCGCGCGCGCATCGGCTTGAGAATCAGCAACGCCATGCCTGCCGCGATGAGGTTCATCGCTGCAGCCGCGATGAACACCGTTCGCCACCCGCCGAACGAGATGGCGATGACGCTACTCAATGGGACCACCAACGAGGCCACGCCCTTGGCCGTGTACAATAGACCGGCATTGGCCGACGCAAATTTTCGTCCGAACGAGTCGGCACACGTCGCAGGAAAGAGGCTGTAGATCTCGCCATAGCCAAAGAATACGAGGGCGGTGAGCAGCACGAACGCGACCGGATTGTGTCCGAATTGGTTGAGCAGGAGAATGCTCACGCCCTCCAGTCCGAACGCGACGAACATCGTATTCTCCCGGCCGAAGTAATCGGAAATCCAGCCGAAGAATGGACGGCTGACACCGTTGAGCACGCGATCGAACGAGAGCGCAAACGTCAACGTCGGCAACGTGAAGCCAATGAGCGAAATGGGCAACTCGGCGATTCCGAAATCCTTGGCGATCGGTGTCAGCTGGGCGGTGGCGATCAAGCCACCTGTCGCCATCATGACAAACATCGCGTACATGACCCAGAATGCTGGTGTGCGAATCATTTCACCCGGCGTGTGTTCGTGCACGGGCGCAACGTTCTTCGCCGCGACGACGACGGGCGCCTTGAAGGACGCGTCAGGCGCCCTCAAAAACCACCCGACGAGAAATACCACGGCGCCCTGCATGATGCCGAACTTGAAGAACGTCGCCTCGTAGCCCTGTGCCTTGATCATCGTGGCGATGGGGAACACCGTCAGCGCCGATCCCGCGCCGAAACCCATGGCCGTCACGCCAGCGGCGAGTCCTCGGCGATCTGGAAACCACTTGAGCGCATTGCCCACGCAACAGCCATACACGCCCCCTGCACCAATCCCGCCGACCACCGCACCGAGATAGAGGAGCGGCAGTGAATCCGCGTACGAGTTGAGTACCCACGAGCCAGCCACGAGGATGCCTGACACGACGGCGACCATGCGTGGGCCAAACTTGTCGACCAGGTATCCTTCAATCGGGACGAGGAATGTCTCGGTGAGGATGAAGATGGTGAAGGCGACCTGAATTGCAGGTCGTCCCCAGTGGAACTTGTCGTCGATCGGGTTGACGAAGAGTGTCCATCCGTATTGAAGGTTGGCGATCATCGACATGCAGATGACGCCGAACAACAGCTGCCACCACCGCCCGAGGGCCGAGGCGCTCGTCTGACTTCCTGCGCTTGCGCTGAACTCCATGCAGACGACTCTCCATCGAGGAACGCGCGGGCGGAGCGGGCTGCAATGATGCGCGCGGTGTCGCCGTGTGTCTACACGGCATCGCCTACGTACGCGGCGGTCGAATCAGCTGCTGGTACTGCGCCCCCTGAGTGGCGTGCGAGGTACTCGCATGGAGATCGGTATGGCGATCGACATGAGCAGCCATGACGCGAAGGGAACGATGAGAAACATGGCAGCTGGCTTCTTCCTTGGCGGGCCGAAGGCAATGTATCCGTAGATGGCCAGTGAGCCGAACGCGAAAATCAGCATGAGGCTGTAAAGTGTCTTTCGTGTCAGGAGTGACCAGGGCTTTGACATGCGGTCGGCGAGCAGGAGGGCCACGAATGGCGACACGTCCCACAACACGAATGCCAGCAACAGGAGTTTGGAGGGGTTGTGCTGTCCAACGCGGAGCATGGCGCCAACAGATCCTGCGGCTCCGATCATCGCTGCCATCAGAGCCATGGGACGGAGGAAGGGAAACGGGCTTTTCGCAGCTTTCTTGGTTCTCGCCTGCGGGATCATGATCTTCAACGAGCTCTCCCGTGTGCCCCTTTGGCCGACAATGCCGGATGAGAAACGGAACGTCTCCAAAAAGTACTTTGTTTCACAATGTAAGTACGCACATCCATCCAGCAAGATTGTTGTCCCGAGTGAACGACGCGCAACGGTGACATCCCGAGAGCGTAGCGAGTCGAAAGAATTTTGAAGCTCGCCAACGGTGAGCTAGCGATCCAGCACCGGCAGGTACGCGCGCCACGGACCAACGGCATCACTGTACTGCTTCGCCATCACGCGCGCGATCTGCGCCACGTGGCCGAGATCGTGAGCCACCCACGTGGCGAGCAGTTGTCGCAGCGTCACCGGACCAAACACCGGATGCAGCCCCTCGAGGTCCAGTTGCGCGCTGGTCAACTGCCATCCAACCAACGTGGCGAGATTCTCCGCGCGCACCTGCACGAACCCATCGAGCAACTCCGTGAGCGATTTCCCCTCGCTGTCGCGGAACTGTGCAAAGCGGTCATACGGCGTGAACGTCCGAATTTCACCTTGGGCGAGAATCAACTGCGCGCGCTGAATCCAGTCGCGATGCTCTCCGTGGACCAAGTGACCAACGTTGACGTACGGGCTCCACGTCTCGGCTCCTTCAGTGGCGTCGGTCCAGTCCGTGGAAAGCCCGGCGAGCATCGTCCGCACGGTGTGCGGCGTGCGTTCGAGCACTGCGATGGCTGATGTGACGTCGAATTCCATTAAACGAGGGATGTCAGGCGAGAGTAGCAATACACTCAATTTCCACCCGCCCGCCAAGTGCGAGGGCTGATGCCCCGAATGCACTGCGCGCTGGCAGGTGTATCGGAAAATGCTCGACGTACACCGCATTCATCGCCGGCCATTCGCTCATGTCCGCCATCATCACCGTGCACTTCACCACGCAATCCAGTGATGACCCATGCCGTTCCAGAATCGCCTTCATATTCGCAAGCGTCTGGCGCGTCTCCGCCGCAATGCCGCCCGGTACAAGGCGCGTGTTCTCGTCGGTGCCCATCTGGCCCGAGAGATACAGCATGTCACCCACCCGAACCGCAGCAGAAAACGGAAGTGACGTCTTCGTCGGAAAGGGGTAGTACTCTACGTCGGCGGAACTGTTTGAAGACATTGATGGAATCTCCAGTCGTCATGGAATGTCACCACGCAGGATCGTGGCAAATTTATCGAGATCGATATTCCCGCCGCTCACAACGCACACGACACGTTGACCGTCGAGCGCGCCGCTTACTGCCGCCGCCAGCGCCGCGGCGCCAGCACCCTCCGCAACAATACGGCACCGTTCTGCCAACGTCTTCACCGCGGCTGCAATCTGCCCAACGCTGACGACGATGGTTCCCTCGAGCAGTGACCGCACGAGCGGCCACATCTCGTCGAACACCGCGCCGCTGCCCATCCCATCAATGAAGGTCTGCGTGCGCGTTACTGGCGTTGGCACTCCGGCCGCAAATGACGCGGTCAGCGGTGCCGCAGTCTCCACTTCGACAGCATAGACCTTCGTCCGCGGGCTGAGGGCGCGCGCAGCGGAGGCGATGCCACATGCCAATCCTCCGCCACCATACGGGACGATGATCGCATCGACATCGGCGAGATCCTCGAAGATCTCGAGACCGATGGTTCCATTGCCCGCCATCACTGCTTCGTCAGCAAAGGGGTGAACGAAAAATCCGTCGACACCGGGATGACCGCGATTGATGAGCGTTTGCCACCACTCGTCGAAAGGCACCCTGATGACCTCTCCGCCAAGCCGTTCAATGGCGTCGGTCTTCGTCCTGGGCGCATGCTCCGGCACCACCACTCGACAACGCACGCCAAGCTCGCGCGCGCACCACGCGACCCCTTGCGCCATGTTGCCGGCACTCGCGGTGTACACGCCGTCCGACAGCACATCACTGCCCGCGACCGCCATCGCGTTCGCCGCACCGCGCAGCTTGAACGACCCGATCGGCTGAAGATTCTCGAGCTTGAGATAGATGTCGCCCGCCCCCGTGTCCGCAGGAAAGCGAGGAAAGCGCACCAGCGGCGTGCGAAGCGCGATGCCTGACAGCCGTCCGCGCGCAGCCCGTATGTGCTCGATGGAGACGGGTTGCACTACCACTTGTAGATAAACGCCAGGTACGGGACCACCGTATCGATCTTGTTGCCGCCGAACAGGGCGACGTCGACCGCAATGTGCTCGCTCATGAACCGAAGGCCGCCCGACACGAGGACGCCCGTGTCACGATCGGAGGTGAAATAGTTCTCGCTCACCAACGCGACGCTCTTCGACACTCGCTGAGACCCACCAATCATCAACAACGCCGTCGACGACGTGTTCCCTCGACTAAAACCAAACCCGGCTCCGGTCGTGATATTGCCGTCCTCACCGCCGAACGTCGCGACGCCGTAGCCGATACCGGCAGGGGAATTGTCCGAGATGACCTGCGCACCGGCGACCAGCGCACCAACGGCGACATTCACCGTGGGACTGGAATACAGGCCCACCTTGGGCGTGAGATAGAAGATCTGCTCACTGAAATCGACACCGGGGAAAATGGACATCCCGCCGCCAATCGTGAACAGGTCGCTCACGCCCACCTGAACACTCGGAAAGAAGATATAGGCGTCGGCAAAATACGTCTCTCCCGTCCGAAGCATCCGTCCCGTCGGGGCAAAGAAAAGACGTGACCGGCTCGGATCCGCGGGCCAGTACTCGCCACCATGCATCGAAGACGCACTCACGACGCGCACGGACACGATGGACGCACGCGGAATCCGCGTCTCTCCGAACGATGACACGAAGCGCACTGTCGTCGGTGTCACCTCGAGCACGCGTCCCAGTAGCGTCGAGCCATCGCGCAACACGACTTGCACCTGCGCGCTATCGCGCGTGGGCTGAAGGTTCGCCGTGCTCGACGTATCCTGTGCTCGCAGCGCTGCTGGCACGAACGCCAGAGCGAGCGAAATGGCAACCAGTGAAAGCGTTCTCTGCAATGCTGTCATGCGTGAGAGTATGGACGACACGCGATTGGAGCGCCAGCGGCGAACTTCGTGTTGTATTCGCGGATTACGAGCGTGAACCCTCAACCATGAAACGATGATCCCGACTGTCGGATATGCAGCTCCAAGCGCCGATGCGCCGTTTGGCCCTTTCAATTTTGAGCGACGCAACACCGGAACACGAGATGTTCGCATTGACATCCTGTTCTGCGGTGTGTGCCATTCAGACCTTCACACCGCACGCGGTGAGTGGGGTGGAACGGTCTATCCGGTCGTGCCAGGACACGAGATCGTCGGTCGCGTGGTCGAGGCCGGTGCAGACGTAAAGGGCTTTCGCAACGGCGATCTCGTCGGCGTTGGCTGCATGGTCGATTCGTGTCAGCACTGCGCCAGTTGTGCCGAAGGTCTCGAGCAGTACTGCGAGCAGGGCATGACCGGCACCTATAACGCCGCCGACAAGCACACCGGTGGCGTAACGTACGGTGGCTACTCGAAGACGATCGTCGTAGATGAGAAGTTCGTGCTGCGCGTGTCGGACAAGCTCGACCCTGCCGCTGTTGCGCCGCTCCTGTGCGCCGGCATCACGACGTGGTCGCCACTGCGCCACTGGAAAATTGGCAAGGGCCACCGCGTCGGCGTCGTCGGACTCGGCGGGCTCGGCCACATGGCTCTCAAGCTCGCGCATGCATTGGGCGCGCACGTCGTGCTCTTTACAACTTCAGAGTCCAAGCGCGAAGACGCATTGCGTCTGGGCGCCGACGAAGTGGTGCTGTCCACCGACGCAGATGCGATGGCGGCCACGTCCAACAGCCTCGACTTCATCGTGAATACTGTCTCGGTGCCGCACAACCTCGACGCGTTCCTTCAGCTGCTCAAGCGTGACGGCGCCATGACGCTCGTTGGGGCGCCACCAGAGCCGCATCCGTCGCCGAATGTGTTCAACCTGATCATGAAGCGCCGCACCCTGGCGGGCTCACTCATTGGCGGCATCGCTGAAACGCAGGAGATGCTCGACTTCTGTGCCGCACACGGCATCGTCTCGGATATCGAAGTCATTCCGATCCAGGACATCGATGCAGCGTACGAGCGGATGCTGAAGAGCGACGTAAAGTATCGCTTCGTCATCGACATGAAGTCGCTGCCCTCGTAACACCGGCGTACGAGGAAAACAACAGGAGCGCCGCGCCAACTAAAGGCGCGGCGCTCCTTTGCAAATCGGATTTGCGATCAGGCCCCTGTGGTGGTGCTGTGAATGTGAACGACGGTCCGCATCCACGGGTGAATGCAGCACTGATACAACTCGTCGCCCGCATTGGCCGCGTCATCGACCGCCGACGTGGCGCCGGGATTGAGCAAATCCGCCGGGGCGAGCGCCAGGCACTCGGGAGCGGGCGGGTGGTTGCCGATGATCGGATTCAGCAGGGGGTTGATACTGCCACCGAACGCTGCGACCTCGGTGAACGTGTG
>JBDTXZ010000055.1:0-10238 GCA_040005935.1 bacterium
CCGGGATGCAGATGGTAGTCAAACGTGAGCGCGCCGTCGTGCACTTCCTCACGAAAGTGGTACGACCCGAAATCCGGCAGCAGTTGGAGCAGCTCCACGTCATGCGTCGCGACGATCACGATGCTGTCACCGCGATCGAGCTCGGCGAGCACTGCCTGTGCGGCCGCAATGCGCTCGATGGAATTGGTGCCGCGAAAGAGCTCGTCGATCAGGATCAGGCGCTGGTCAGTTGCTGGCGACGTAAAAAGCGCGCCCACCGCATCGACCTCCGCGCGATAGTAGCTCTTTCCTTCGAGAAGGCTGTCTGCGCGACCGATGGACGAGCGCACCGCCAGCTTCGGAGAGCGCCACGCCTCAGCGAACACGGTGTGGATTGTTCGTGCGATAACCGCATTGACACCGACCGTCCGTATGAATGTCGATTTCCCGGACATGTTCGAGCCGGTCAGGACGATATTGCGTCCGTCGAGCGTCAACGAATTGGGGACAGGATCGTCGAGCACGGGATGCGTGATCGCGGTGAGCACAAAAGTGCGCTCACGACTCACCATGAATTCCGGCCGGCACCACGTGCGCGCTTCGCTGCGGAGGGTCGCGACCGACATCATGGCATCGAGTTCGCCAATGGCTTCGTACATCTGGCGAATCGTGGCGCGGCGAGCGCGGATTGCCCCCGCGCTCCACGCGAATGCGCTCACGTCGGCGAGCAAGAGCAGATTGATGTAGGTGTAGATCATACCGGCGAGGTCCCCCCCGGCCTCGAACGCAAGCCAACGGGCGGCGCGACCGATCCACTCCAATCGCGCCATCTCGACGCGCAATGCCGTCGTTTGTGCGGCAAGTTCACGGGCGTCTATCGCGGACAGCGTCCGTGCAACTCGAAGCATCGGCTCCAATGATCGCAGCGCTGGCAGAAATGGATCGATGCGTGTTTGTAGCACGAGTCGAACGACGATGTTGGCGATCGTACACGCGAGCACGCCGAGAATCATCACAGGATGCCAGAGCGTCGTCGCCAACATGGCGACTGACGCAACTGTGAGCAGCGGTGTGAAGCGCGCCGCAAAAGGAAGCGCGGGCAGCGCCCCGCCAAAAAGCGCGGGTAGTCGTGATGCAGGCCGGTGATTCAACATCGTCGTCGTAGCTCGAATCCGGTCGCGCAGCGCGGCGTCGGAAACGAGACAGCTTGCGCCCGCGTCGAACCGGAGCAGGTCGTCTTCCGAGTGATCTTCGCGGCGGAGACGCGCGTAAAGCAGATGCTGGCCCGGCCAGCTCGCCGTGCGATCGATTCTCTGAAAGACAAGATCGAGATCGAGGTCTGCCCACGTGCGGTCGGGCAACGACGCACATTCGCCTTCGATGTCCCTGAAATAACGGGCCACGGCAAGCATGTCGTACTCGCGCTGTGGCTTCCCGGACTTCATCAATCGATACGTGTCGATCGACGCCTTGATACCGTAAACGACAAAGGCGCCACAGATGAGCGCCACGATCACAGATGCGGGACTCACAGGCTGCGTGTGCGGGGAATGGCTATCCGGCCACTACGCTATTTCCAAGGTGGCGCGGCGCCCTTCTTCTTCGGCAGGTCCGGATTCTCGCGATACAGCGTGCAGGTCCGCCCAATCGTCTGCACGACATCCGCACTGAGCTTCTCTGCTAACTCATGCGAGGCGTCTTGCGGCTTGACATCCGCCGCCTTGACCATGGCGATTTTTACCAGTTCGTGCGTGCGCAGCGCGTCGTCGATCGTCTGCAGCAGCGCATCAGTCAATCCCTGATGCCCCACATGCACCATCGGCGTCAGGTGGTGCGCCTCAGCGCGCAAGGCAGCGCGCTCCTTCGAGGTAAGTGTCATGGCCGAACCGGATCGTGCGTGAGAAGAATGATTGGATAGGGATTGATCGGATCGCCGTCCCAATACTTTCCGTCGGGCGGCATGCGCATGACTTGAAAGTGTAGATGTGGCGTGTCCTTCGGCGCGTTGCCCGTTGTTCCAACGAAACCCAGCGTGTCACCTCGCGCGACCATCGCACCTTGCGTCAGCCCGGGCTGGTAGCCGTCCAGATGCGCATAGTAATACACGACGCGTCCGAGCGGGTCTGCAGCGTAGATGCTATTGCCACCGAGTGTGCTCACGCTGATGCGCAGGATGCGGCCGCTGTCCGCGGACAGCACAGGCGTCCCGCGTGGCGCCATGATGTCGAGCGCCCGGTGCACGCGCGCGCCATCACGACCCTCGTCGAACGTGTCCTCGAGCTGATTCCATGTTACGCCGGCCACAGGAATGAAAATCCCACGCGCCAGCAGATAGTCCACCGCCTCGGCACTCGACACACTCGTCGCCCCTAGGGGGGCGGCTGGCGCCGCACCAGCGGGCACCACCCGCGGAAGAGGGGCAGCCACCGGCGCGGAGTAGAGATGCCGCGCGCAGCCTGAAACGGCGAGCGCGGCGAGAAGGACGAGCGCGCGATACATCGCTAGCGGGACGCGCAATGCTCGACGCATATCACCGTCATGGCACGAGCAGCACTTTGCCCGTCGTCCGGCGTCCTTCAAGTGCGCGGTGCGCTTCGGCAGCGTGAACGAGCGGCACTACTCGATCGATACGCAGCTTCAGCGATCCGTCGCGCACCCAGCCAAGCACGTCGCCGGCGCGCCACGTTAACTCCTCGCGAGTGGCCACGTAGTGCCCGAGCGTCGGACGCGTAAGGAAGATCGATCCCTTGTGGTTGAGCACGTTCGGGTCGAGCGGAGGCACCGGCCCGCTCGACTGGCCAAACAGGACGAGCATCCCGCGACGCGCGAGGCAGTCCAGGCTCTTGAGAAACGTCGTTGCACCGACGGAATCGTACACCACATGAACACCCGCTCCGTTGGTGATCCGCTTTACCTCGGCAACGAAGTCTTGTGTCGTGTACAGGATCGTGTCGTTCGCGCCCGCCTCCCTCGCGAGCGCGGCCTTCTTTTCCGTCGAGACCGTTCCGATGACGTGTGCGCCAATGCGCCGCGCCATCTGGCAGAGAATGAGACCGACGCCGCCCGCTGCAGCGTGCACCAGACACCGGTCTCCTGCCTTGAGCGGGTACGTCGACGTCGCGAGATAATGTCCAGTCATGCCTTGCAGCATCGCCGCCGCAGCAACGCGCGATTCGAGCCCATCGGGAATCGCCACAAGCTTGTCGGACTTTATTAGCGACAGGTCGGCGTACGCCCCCTGAAAGCTCTGCGACGCGACGCGATCGCCCACGGCGACATCCTTCACGCCATCACCAACAGCCGTCACGGTCCCAGCGCCTTCGGTTCCAGGCGTGAAAGGAAGTGGACTCTTGTAAAGTCCCTTCCGGTGATACACGTCGATGAAATTCACGCCGATCGATTCCATCCGCACCAGGGCTTCGCCTGGACCGGGAATTGGATCGTCGATGGTTTCCAGCTGCATGACCTCCGGCCCGCCCGTTTCATGAATTCGGATGGCTCGCATGCGCGCTCTTGGGTGAGAGACACCCTGATAATAACGTCAGCGCAAGGCAACGACGCGCGGGGGAAGCACGCCGACACTTCGCAGCACCGCGACGTATCGAGCGCTGCCCCGAA
Source organism: bacterium (assembly GCA_040005935.1). Taxonomy (GTDB): domain Bacteria; phylum Gemmatimonadota; class Gemmatimonadetes; order Gemmatimonadales; family Gemmatimonadaceae; genus AG11. The sequence goes on from JBDTXZ010000055.1 coordinate 3,598, forward strand.
TGGCGTCGAAGATTGCCGACGTCGCCGACTCTGTCGCGAAGAAAGGATCCCGCGCGCGAACGGCACGCTCCAAGCGGAGGAGCGCTTCGGTCGTGTCCTTCATTCCGAGCGCGATGCGAGCGATGGCGATGTCGCTCCCGGGCCCGGCCGGCATGGACTCGACCCGAGCACGCGTGCGACGAGCAGCGTTGCTGTCGCCCGACATCGCGTATGCGTAGCCGAGTAGCCCGAGCGCCGTGCGCGAGGTGGGATCGATCCGCACCGCCGCCTCGAGCGGCGCAATCGCAGCGGCCGGCTGACGCAAATACAAGTGTGTCGCGCCGAGCATGAACCGCGTCACGACGAGCGACGAATCGTAAGACACCGCACGCTCACCCACGGCCAGGGCTTCGTTCCCGCGGCCTGACAATCCCAGCGACAACCCCAACGAGCCAGCGATAATCGGCGACGAGGGATCGAGTTGCACTGCGCGCTCGAGTGCGCGCGTCGCCTCGGCGACTCGGCCGGTCACCAGGAGCATTTCGCCGAGCCATTGCTGCGCCGGCGCATAGCGAGCGTTCAGCGCGATCGCTCGGCGAAAGTCGCGCTCGGCGTCGATCCATTTCCAGTTTCGTCCCTGAAGCACGCCGCGGGACGCCCACGCTTCCGCGAGCGTGCTGTCGAGCGATATCGCGCGATCGGCGCTCTTCAGTGCGGCAGCGAGCGTCGGCTCCGCGGGGGCATTGGTATAAAGCGGGAGTAGTCCTTGCGCGTCCGCCAGGCCACTGTACGCCGGCGCGAGGCTCGCATCCTTCGCGATTGCCTGCTTGAAATACGTAATCGCCTGCTGCAACGACACCGCGGTGCGGCGCCCGAGCTGAAAACGTCCACGCAGGTAGAGGTCGTAAGCTTGTCCCGCAACCTCGCTGGCCCTGCCGTCCACGGACGCGCCCTCGCCCGACGCGAGTGCCGCTGGCGCGCCGCCCACCGCGCCACTCACCGCATCGGTGATGGCGCGAGCCAATCCCTCCTGTACCGTAAGAAGGTCGGTGGCATCGCGCTCATACATGTCGGACCAGCGCATCACACCGTCGCTGACGCCAACGAGTCGCGCGGTGACGCGGAGCCGCCTTCCCTCGCGCTGCACCGTGCCCTCGAGCTGCAGCGCCACGTTGAGTGCCTTGCCGATGTCGCTCGGGCTGCGTCCCGCCGCAAGCATCGCAGCCGCGCGTGACGGCGACACGACATGCACGTTGGGCATGCGGCCGAGCGCGGCGGCAAGTTCGTTGGTGATTCCATCTGCGAGATATGCGTTGCCGGAATCCGAACCGATGCTCACGAGAGGCACGACGACAATGGACGATGCGGCCGGCGCTGGAGGCGCCGATTGCGCGACCTGCGTCGTGACGACGGCCGGACGACGCGTAAGCGTCGTCGCCGTTCCGAGCGCGCCGATTACGAGAATGGCCGCGGTGCCGACGCGCCAGTCGCGGAAAGTGCGCCAGCTCAGTATGCGAGCTTCGGGCGCTATAAATGCCCCACTGACTACTGACGGATCGTCGAGTGTGGAGAGCAGTTCGGCCGCCGACTGCGGACGATCCGCTGGCTCGCGCCGCAGACACTTCATGATGAGATCGGAGAGCGCGACCGGCACATCACTCCGAATGTTCGACAGGGCAGGCGGATCCTGTGTCATCCGGGCAGCGAGCAACGCGCGCGGTGGCAAGCCGGCGAACGGCGGACGCCCGCTCAACATCTCATACGCGGTGATGCCGAATGCGTAAATGTCCGCTCGATGATCGACGTCAGGATCGGCGGCCGCCTGCTCGGGCGCCATGTACAATGGCGTGCCCAGCGACGTGCCCGTGCCAGTCAGTGTCAGGTCCTGTCTGTGATCCGCACCTGAACGTCGCGCCGAGCTGATCGCCTTGGCCACGCCAAAGTCGGTGACTGTCGCCGCGCCAGCTGCCAGCAGGATGTTGTGCGGCTTGATGTCGCGGTGCACGACGCCACGCTCGTGCGCGTACGCAAGCGCTCGCGCGACGTCCTTGAGAATCGATACCGTTTCGCGTACCGACAGCGCACCCTTTGTCGCGATGCAGGTCCCCAGCGATTCTCCCTCGACGTACGGCATGACGAAGAAGGGCAGCCCTGCCGCTTCGCCTGCGCTCAACACGCCAACGATGTGTGGGTGCTGCAGCCCGGCAGACAGCAGGATCTCGCGCTTGAAACGATCTACGGAAACTGCCGCCGCGAGATGCTCCGGTATGACCTTGACGGCGACGCGACGTTGCAACGCTTCATCGAACGCGACGAACACGCGCGACATCCCGCCGCCACCGAGCTCGCGCTCAATAGCGTACCCCGGGCCGAGGGCAGCGGTCAGTTGGTCGATGAGGAGCGAATGCATGTTCGGTAGGCGTTACCCGTCTGACAGCCCGAGCCCCCGAAAGGATGCACTCACTGCATTGGTATCGACAGTGGCGCAATGGCACGGATGAGTTCCGCTTTTAACCAGCCATCTCCCGTTTCCCCGGTCGTTCCAAGCGCTCGGCTGGGATTTCTCTCGTCGTTGCCACGCGTCCTCCATTGGTCGGGAAATTCGGCGCCTGGCGCTGGCGCAGGAACCGAACCTCTGCCGCTGTTGCCGGGAAGATTTCAGGGCTAACTTTCTCGCCAGTCGAGACCCGAACGGAGATTGAGATGTCGGTTGAACCAACGAATTCTCACGCTGGCCAGCACATTCCCTTCAAGCAGGAAGGCTGGGGCGTCGCTTTTTTCGTCGTCATGCTCGCGGTCGCGTCGGCTGGCGGCGCGTGGTACGTGCACAAGACGACCTACAAGGCTCCTACTGACGTGCGCTTCCACGCGGCTGGCACAACGACCCCGGCTCACTAGGCGAATAGCGGAAGTATTGCGCACCATGCCACAGAAAACGCCCGGATACGGCTTCACGCTGTATCCGGGCGTTTCGCATGGTCCGTTAATGCGGCGTGATGGAGTCCTTGTTGGCGCGAATCTTCTTCACGTAATCGAGCGTCTCCAGATAGCGCCACCGCTCGACTTTCGGCGCGACACGCTCGATGCTCGGCCACGTGCGATTATCGAGCTGCGCGGCAAACGCCGCCTTTCGTGCACGCATGATCGTTCCTTCGCCGGCGTTGTAACCCGCGAACATGAAATGCCATCGCTCGGCCTCTTCGACATCTGACTTCCAGAGCGTCCAGAGATCGCGATCGTGCAAGATGCCGGCGGCGATGTTCCACTCCGGGTTGTCGATGGCGCCAAAGCTTGGCAACGCGGTGCGAATCAATCCGTACGTCGACGGCATCAGCTGCATGATGCCGCGCGCACCGACTCTGCTGCGCGCGCCCGGGGTGAGATCACTCTCGGCCATGCCCTGCGCCTTGAACCAGCGCCAGTCGGTTCCGACGCCGAAATAGCGCTTCGTGTACTTCTTGAAGATCGGGTCGTAACGTTCCGTCGCGCGCTTGGCCTGGCGCACTTCATCGGCGCGCTGCAGCTCTCGCTGGACCTTGGCGACCGTCTCGCCCGCACCCTGCGCCGAGGCCGTCGCCGAGGCGCAGGCAAGCACGACGCTTCCGGCGAGTGCACAGCGAAGAAGCAATGGACGCGAAGACACTATCCCAACGCCTTTCCAATGACCATGGCGATGGAGATAAATATGGCGGCGATGAAAATTGCCACCGCGACATTCCCTTTCTGCAACTCGGCGGGAAAGTCCACCTCCGGGGTGAGCCTGTCGATCACCCGGTAGGACACGAACATGAGCACGACGCCGATGACGGCGTACAGGACGTTCAGCGCGATGACGGAGAATTGCATGGGACCTCCAGGACCGTTTACCCAATGAGCGCCTTCACCGCCGGCGAGCCGCTGCAATAGTGCACGGCTGGCCCGCCCGCGTCCAATTGGCTAACCTCACGCCTCAACCATACGCAGTCAGCGAGACATTGTGTCGCCATTCGACTACACCCGAGAAACTGATCTCGCTCGCGCCCTCGTGCGTCTCTCCGAGCCAGGCCGGATGCCCATTGGCGGAGGGACGGATCTCCTCGTCACCATTGAAGAGGGACTCGTACATCCAACCGGTGTCGTCGACGTACGGAGCGTTACCGAGTCACTCGGCATCACAGCCGCCGCTGATGGTTCGTTGCGAATTGGCGGCGCATGTCGCCTGGACGACATTGCCGCACACCCCGAGATACGCACCGCGTTTCCGCTGCTCGCCGCGGCCTGCGAGCAGGTTGGAACGCCAGCGATTCGTTCGATGGCGACCCTTGCCGGTAACCTCGCACAGCGGCCCAGGTGTTGGTATTTCCGGCGCAACGTTGCCTGCCACAAGAACGGAGGCACCACCTGTCCAGCGCACGACGGAGAGAATCAGTATCACGCTATTCTCGAGGGGGGACCGTGCTGGATGGTCCATCCCTCGGACCCCGCCGTCGCACTCGTTGCGCTCGATGCAGACATCGACATCGCAGGTCCTGATGGCGCGCGCACCGTCAGCCTAGCCGAGTTCTTCGTGCTGCCCGCCGAGCGCATGGATCGCGAAACCGTGCTGCGCGACGGAGAGCTTATCGTCGCCATACGCCTGCCCCCGGCGGCCCGCGGTGGGTTGCAGCGCTACACAAAGCTCATGCAGCGCGACGCGTGGGACTTCGCGCTCGTGAGCCTTGCCGCTGTCCGGCGCACTGACGGAGACGTGCGGCTCGTTCTCGGCGGCGTGTCCCCTCGGCCGTATCGCATCTACACGTCGGTAGAAGAAGAGGCGATGTCGGGCGGGTTGGACGAAGAGACCATCGCGGGGCTTGCTGAACGCGCGTTGCTGGACGCCGAGCCGCTCGCGAAGAACGGCTACAAGGTCGAGCTCGCGGCGTCACTGCTCCGCGACGCAATCCGGGAAATTGCGGCGGAGTGACACTGTTACGTCAGCTTGCCCATGATCGCCATCTTGGCGCGTTCGATCCCGCTCACCACCTGCGCCAAGTGAGGCACGTCATTCGGGCAGGGGAATCGCGGTAGTCGATAGGGTTCGTCCGGATCGCTCCCCAACCGGCTCACGTGCTGCGGCTCGGTGGTCACGGCGGCGATGAGCCCCGCCGCGCGAACCGCGGCCATCGTCTCCCGGGTGTAGTCCGTAGGCGTGCCATTCGGGTAGCAGAACACCGGAATTGCTGACGGGCATTCTTCACGCAGTCGCCGCCATGATTCACGAATCTCCCACGAGATCTGCTCTGGGTCGAGTCGCGACAGAATGGGGTGCGTGACAGTGTGCGGGCCAACGTCCACGAGTCCGTTGGCGATGAGACCGCGGAAATCGTCCCACGTCATTGTCTCGTACACCGCTGGAGGGGGTCCAGATGTGTCCACGTTCAGCGTCGCGCACAGCTGATCGACGCCTGCGAGACGATCCTTCTCGGCAACAAGCTTCAATCGCTCCGTGAAATCCATCGCGGCAACGCGGCCGTCGTCCTGCGTGCTCCAACTGTATTTCACCGCGTGCCCACAGATCGTGGTGTCGAGTTGCCGAACGGGCGCGTTGTCGAACGCGCACTCGATGCGGTCCCACCAGAACCACATCGCCCGATCAATCGGACCGGTGGTGGCGAACACAGTAACCGGGCAGTCGAACTCGGCGAATACCGGTGCGGCGAGGTCGCGAAAGTCAGCGTAGCCGTCATCCACCGTGAACGCGATTGCGTTCGGTGGCGGGGCGCGGTGCGCGGTGAGCTCTCCGATGAGCGAGGACAGCGACACCAGCGAGTAGTCCTGCTTTCGCAAATATGCGAGTTGCGCACGGAGCGCGCCCACCGACGTCATGCTTTCGTTCGTCTCGTCACGCTCGAAGCGGTGCAACGTGAGGATGGTGCCGAGCCCGTGCCGCAATGGACGCAGCATCGGATCGAGAGCGGGATGCGTGATTGCGTCGAGAATCCGGCTCTTCAGTGTCACGTGCCCTCGGTCCTATCGGCGAGTTGTCCCGCTACTTCATCCACCGCGACGGCAAGTCGCCCATAGCATTCGTCCAGCGTGGCTTCATCCTCACTGTACGGATCAGGAATCGACACGTCAACATCGCCGTCGAGCGCAAAGGCTCCGAGCAGCGCAATCTTGTCCTCGGCCCATGGAAAGCGGTGTACCAGCGCCGTTTCGTTGCGATGGTCCATTGCGAAAATCACGTCGGCCCAGTGCATGTCTTGGTCGGAAATGAGCGTCGCACCATGACCTTCGAGCGACACGCCGTGCGCCACGGCAGCAGCAATGGCACGTGGCTCCGCGCGACGGCCCGGCTTTGCGTTTGTTCCCGCCGATCGTATGTCGACCTCATCACCACGTTCAGCCACACGTTGTTCGAGTAGCCCCGCCGCCATTGGACTACGCATGATGTTGCCGTAACAAACGAACAGAAAATTCTTCGTGGCCGGAGTAACCTTTGGCCGGTCTCGGCGAAGGCCGAGCAGACGGACAACGCGGAGCCGGACGTAGACGGATCGTGTGTTCGGGTTGGTTTCTCGAAAGTCGCGCACGGCCAGAAGGAGCGCGCGCGGCGCAATTCGCTTGAGGAGACGCTTCAGCAGGGAGTCACGTTGGTGCTGGTTGATGTCGGAATGCCTTATCATACAACCGTCGTTCCAAAA
>JBDTXZ010000056.1:0-10230 GCA_040005935.1 bacterium
CCGTGGCCGTGCTGCGCGCGACGTATTCGCCCGGGTCCCGTTCTCGCAGGTCGGCCGCGGCGTCGAGCGTCATGCCGTCAGGGATGTAGCCACGCAGCATGTCGTGCGCACTCGTTTGATCGGTGACGACATCGATCCGCACGTTGCGCCGTACCAACTCCTCGAGCGCGGGTGCCGCGTTCATGACGACGCCAATCGAAAGCGCTCGACCCTCGCGACGCGCCTGTTCGGCGAGGGCGAGTCCTTCATCGAGCGACGTCGCCTTCACGTCGCAGTATCCCGTGACCAGTCGCTTCTCGATGCGCGACTCGTCGACGTCGAATGCAAGGACGACAGCGCCGTGCATTGTCGCCGCCAGCGGTTGCGCTCCGCCCATGCCACCCAGGCCGGCGGTGACGACGATGCGGCCAGCAAGTGAACCGCCAAAGTGACGCTGCGCCACGGAGCCGAACGTCTCGTAGGTGCCTTGCACGATGCCCTGCGTTCCGATGTAGATCCAGGAGCCTGCCGTCATCTGTCCGTACATCATCAACCCCTGGCGCTCGAGCTCGCGGAAGTGCTCCCACGTTGCCCAGCGTCCAACGAGGTTCGAGTTCGCAATGAGCACGCGCGGTGCGCCTGCATGCGTACGGAAGACAGCGACCGGCTTACCGCTTTGCACGAGGAGCGTTTCGTCGTTCTCCAATTCGCGCAATGCCGCGACGATCGCGTCGAATGCTTCCCAGCTTCGCGCGGCACGCCCCGTTCCACCATAGACCACAAGCTCGTCCGGTCGCTCAGCAACGTCGGGGTCGAGGTTGTTCATCAGCATGCGGAGCGCTGCTTCCTGCTGCCAGCCTTTGCAGGAGATCTCGCTACCGCGCGGCGCGCGCACGGGACGCGCGCCAACCACACTCGGAGAGGCCACGGCGGTCATTCTCTGGCTCCCGCGGTAAAGTGTCCACGCTCGATAGCGTCCGCCAGAACGTGAATGTCCGTGGACAACACACGATCCTGCTCGAGGGGCGCGACGAGTTCCCGGACCAGGCGTCGTCCATTGGCGGCGCCTCGGCCAGCTTTCAGCGGTAGGCGGTAGTCCAGTCCCTGCGCGGCGCACATCAGCTCGATGGCGAGAATATTTCGCACGTTCCCGACGATGCGTCGCAGCTTCCAAGCCGCGCCCATGGCCATCGGCACCTGATCTTCCTTGTTGCCATCCGTGGGAATGGAATCCACGCTTGCGGGATGCGAGAGCACCTTGCACTCACTGGCGAGTGATGCCGCGGTGACTTGCGCCATCATGAAGCCCGAGTTTACGCCCGCGTCTGTTGTCAGGAACGGCGGTAGCCCGTGATTCAGGTCTGGATGCACAAGCCGGTCAATGCGGCGCTCGGAGATTGTCGCAAGATTCGTGAGGGCGATGGCGAGGAAGTCGAGCGCCATCGCGACCGACTGGCCGTGGAAGTTTCCGCCGCTCAGCAGCTCGCCCGTCTCTGCGAAGACGAGCGGATTGTCGGTCGCCGCATTCAGCTCGCGACCGATGACGCCGGCGCAGAAATCGATGGCGTCGAGCACAGGCCCATGCACCTGCGGCATGCAGCGCAACGCATAGGGGTCCTGTACGCGTGCGTCGTTGTCGCGATGCGACTCACGAATGTCGGACTCCTTGAGCAATTCACGTAGCAGCGCCGCGCTGGCGGCCTGGCCGAGCTGTCCCCGTGCGTCCTGAATGCGAGAGTCGAAGGCGACCGGTGTTCCCATCAGCGCCTCGAGCGACATCGCGCCGGCAAGGTGGGCCACTTGCCACAACCGGTGTGCGTCAACGACGGCGAGCGCAGCGATAGCAGTGTGTGCCTGCGTGCCGTTGATGAGCGTTATCCCTTCCTTGGGACCCAATCGCACAGGCGTGATGCCTGCATTCGCGAGCATCGTCGACGCGTCACCAGCGTCCGCGCCTTGATGCAGCTGGCCTTCGCCGATGAGCGCGAGCGCGAGGTGTGCGAGCGGAGCGAGGTCGCCGCTCGCGCCGACGCTGCCCTGCTCCGGCACCGGTGGATAGAGACCGGCGTTCAGCATTGCCGACAGCGTGTCGACGAGGACGGGTCGCGCGCCAGAAAAGCCCTTGGCGATGACGTTGGCGCGGAGCAGCATCATCGCGCGCGCCTCGCGCTCGGGAAGGAGCGGACCCACGCCGCACGCATGACTGCGCACGAGGTTCACCTGAAGCTCGTCGAGTCGATCTCGTGGAATCGCGACGTCGGAGAGCTTGCCGAACCCGGTAGTCACGCCGTACGCAACCGCGTTTCCGGCAACGAGTGTCGTGACGACATCGTTCGCGCGCTGCATGCGCGCGCGAGCGGCGGGTGCGAGCTCTACACGTGCGCGGTCGAGCGCGACGGCGACCACGTCATCGAGCGTGAGCGCATATCCATCCAGGACAACGGCGGTGGGCATACGGGCAATGTCTCCGGCGCGTCGAGACTATTCAAGGGCGCGAGGATTACCTGCCCAGGCCTTCGTTCTTGAGGGTCGACTTGTGATAGTCGAACTTCAACTCCGGCTCTGCCTTGAGCGAGATATTGAATGTGAACGAGAAGCTGCCGTTCGGAGACTGCGTAAAGGCGAAGATCGCGCGCCAGTCGTGCAGGTCGCGCTGCAGCGAGACAATCTGACTCGCGAAGTTATGCGCTTCGAAATCGTACTGCGTGTTCCAGGTCGCGGCCCAGCGCTCCGTGATGTTGAAGCTCGTGTTGCTGCTGAGCGACGTCGTGGCGGGCGCAAGATAGATCGTCGACCCGGGCAGATCGGAGCCGATCGGCTTCTGTGGAACAGGATTGGTGCGCGCGTTGGCCACGCACTGATCATACTGGAGCTTGAGAATCGGCGTGTTGAGCAGCTGGCACTGTAGCGCCGGGTCGAACTGTACCACGTTGGTCCCGCCCACGGGGGGACGCTGGCGCGACGACGTAAAGGTGAACGACGCCTGCCATCCCTTCGTCGCGGTTGGCAGGAACGAGGCGGACCGCGCCGCTCGACCGGCGACCGGCTGCGACTCGATCTGACGCGCGTAGCGATCGTCTGGCCGCGGTGGCAGGTGATCCGAGCTCGCGTCCGTTGGCGGTGCCGCCTTTCCGAACAGACGCGCAAACACCGCAAACGGATTGGCCGTGTTGCTGAAGGAGAACGATCCGGTAATCCGCTCGCGATACGGCTTGAATTTGGCGGAGTCGCTCAGCGTCGAACCCTCGAACAGTGAGTAGTCGACACCGACGTCCACGCCCGGAAGCAGGTCGGAGCGGACCGTGTAGCCAAAATTCTGTGTCGTGAGCCCACTGATCGCCTTACCTGTGTATTTCGCGCGCTCAAAATCATATGCCAACGACGTGAAGTTGAGCGACAGCAACTTCAACTTGTCGCCCTCCTCGGGGTTCGAGTCATTCCTCGAGCGGAGCTTGCCTTCAAAATTCGTTGCGAGTCCGAACGAGAGCGCGCTTTGCCTCAGGGCACCGAGGTATCCGGTTGTGTCGTGCGTCGTGGTGCTGTACTTCGAGCGCCCGACCGCTGCGAGATATTCATTGCTCACATCCTGGTGCGGCGCGAACGAGTAACTGACCGTCGGTGCGATTGAATGACGGATCGCGCGGAAGGGCCCGAACGGAATCTGATCGAAGATGTGGAACAGGGTCGGCGCTGCCGACAAGCCGAATGTCAGGCGCTTTGACTGGTGTACCCACTGGCCATTGGTGCGCTCGTTCCGAACGGCGAACGGACCGCCGTCGACGTTCGAGAGCGATAGCGATTGCGTCAGGTTAAAATTGTTGCGCGCCAGCGCCGGCAACGTGAACGACGGCGTCCAGTTGATTTCACTCTTGTACGTCTGCGCGTAAATGCGCTCCGTCTGCGCGCCGCTGATGACATCGGTGACGATTTCCCGCTCGGGAAAATCATTCAATGCCGTTGCGACGGTGATCGAATTACCAATGTTGTAACCGAACACGGTGATTGGCGTATCGAAGCTGAGCTGGCTCGTGCGCGCGCTGCGTCGCAAGGTGTCGCCGAAGATCGTGTCGACTCCCGCTTGCGTCTTGCCCGTGCGAAGCAGCAATCCCAGCGCCGAGGGTTGATCGATGCCAAGGTTCTGCGTGGCGGCGTAGCTAAAATTCGGCGTCCACGAAAGCCAGCTGCCAAGATTGAGCGGGCTCGTCGTCAAGCTGATCGTCGGGAAATTGCGATCGAGCTGGGTCCGCCCCGGATACTGCCGTTGCGACGCACCGATGCTGAACTGCGCAGGACCGACCTTTTGCTGAAAGTTCGCCTGCGACGCGATCGTCGCTTGCGACGCGTATGGATTGGTTGTCAGCCGACGCTGCAGATCGGTGTTCTTGACGAGATTGATGCTCAGCGAGAGCTGACTGTTCTTGGTGAACTGCTGCTGGTGTCCCCACGTGAGCGCCGTGTTGTTGGCGCCATCGGTTTTCGTCTCGCTGAGCGCGAGGTTACCGGTGACGTACCGCTCGAGCCAGTGATAGCGGAACTCGCCGTTGTATCGCATGTAGCCTGCGTCGCCGGAGAGCAGCCCGGTCTCTCCGGCAGAGCTCCGCCAATCGAGCGACAGCTGTGAATCGAGGTAGTCGTTGATGGCGAAATAGTATCCAAGCCCCTCGACGTTGCGACGGTACGATGGGCTGTTGCGCACGATGTCGCTCACCCCGACGTTAGGCGCGATAATGCCGCTCCGCCGTCCGCTCCGAATATCCTGGAACATGAACGGCAGCCACATCACTGGCACGTCACCGATGTACAAGACCGCCGGCCGAGCGACGACGAACGAGCCCGTGCGCTTGATTTCCTTGGACTTGAAGTAGTAATCCGGCACGGAGTCGTCGCACGCCGTAACGGTGCCATACTTCAAGTAGTATGTCGCGTCGTTCGCGCTGCGAATCGAATCTTGCGATGCCACGACACTGACTTTCTCGCCCGTGATGGTGAGCGTCTGGCCACTCTGAGGAATCTGCGTCTTGAGCCCAGCCACGGACGCGCGCTTGTTCACGAGGTCGTACGTTGCCGTCCCGGAGCTGAGGATCGGGGCGTTCCCAGGCGTGACGAACACGTTGTTGCGCTTCTTCGGATCTGTACCGACCCGAATGGAATTGCCCGAGCCGTTGTACGAGATGGTGTCCGACTTCACGAGTTGCGAATCGCGCTCGACGATTGCCTTGAGTGTGAGCTGCATGGCGCGCGTCAACGCGTCGAATGTGATGATATTGCCCTGATAGCGCGTGATGTTGTAGCCCGGCAAGGCGAGCAGTCGTTGCATCACGGAATCCGGCGGCGCAAACGTCGCCAGCGTATCCTTGGCCTGCGTCGTGTCGCCGCGTGCGCGTAACGAATCCGCCCGCGTGCGAAGTGTGTCGCCGCGCGGGCTAACGGCCGGCCGGCCCGGCGCCCGCACTGGTGGCCGACCCGGCACTTGTGCGTGTGCGACGGATCCAATGCCCATCGACACCAACAACGTCAACAGCAACAACCGCAAATACGTCACGCCATGGCTCCTGCTTCTTCGGCCTCATCCGCGATGCGCTTCTTTTCGCGCCTACGGTACACCAGATACGACAATCCGATGCTCACCTCGTACAAGAGGTAGAGCAATACCGTCAGGACCATGTTGGTGACGAAGATGTCGCCAGGCGTGATGAAGGCAGCGACGACAAATGAACCGACGATTGCATGCCGGCGGAACTTTGACAGGAATTGTGGAGTGACCAAGCCAAACGTCGACAACAGGAGCACCAGGATTGGCAACTCGAACACGGCACCAATCGCCAAAACGAGCGAGATGACGAAGCCGAAGTATTCGTCGGCGGTGATCATCTGCTCGAACGCTTCGTCGCCGATACCGGTCAGGAAGCGCAGAGTCATTGGCAACACCAGATACCACGACAGCGCCGCTCCGCATACAAACAGGAAAACGGCCCCGATGATCACCGGAACGCCAACCCTCTTTTCGTGACGGTGCAACGCGGGCGACAGGAACGCCCATATCTGGTAAATGACGACCGGCAAGGCGATGATGATGCCGCCGACGAGTGCCGTCTGCATAAGAATGGAGAATCCGCCGCCGGGATGCGTGTTCATCAGCCGGCGCCCGTGTAGATACGGGAGAATGGGACTCTGGAGCCATTGCAGTACTGGCGCCGTGAAGGTGAGCAGCAGCGCGAACGAAATGACGACGCCGACGACGAGTGCCCCCAGCGACCAGATGATGCGCCAGCGCAACTCCTCGAGATGGTCGAGAAATGGCATCTCGGCCGCTGTACTCACCGTCGGTTCGTCCACTGCCACCTATCGAATGGTGCGAAGTTGCTGCTTGGCGAGATCCGCTTCGTCCGTCCGCGGATATTCCTTGATGATCCGGTCGAAGGCCGCCCTGGCCGACGCCGTTTGTCCCGCTGCCTTCATGGACAACGCGCGCTTGTAAAGCGCAGTCGCTGCCTTCGGTGACTTGGGATACCGCTGAATGACCAGCCCGTATACCGAGTCAGCCGCCGCCTGGTTCCGTTCCGCAGCGTACGTCTCTGCAATGTAGACCATCGCCTCGGGCGCATCCTCCGTGGTCGGGTAACTTCTCAGCAACTCCTCAAACCCATTTCGCGCGACACCCGTGGCGCCTCGACGAAGCTGATCGAGTGAATTCTGAAAGAGCTGGGCCGGACCCGGGCCACCTGGGGCGGGATGCGCGCTGTCACCGGACACTGGCGGTGCGACGCCGGCCTGATTGTTTCGCTCTTCCAGCGACGCGCGCAGTTCTGAAATGCGTTTCTGGCTCTGACCGCTCAACTCCTGAAGCTGAAGGATCTGTCGACCCATTTCGTAATGATCGTTCTGCACGTCGCCTTGCAGTTTTGCGAGGCGCGCGCTCACCACGCGCACCGAATCGTTGTTGCGCGCAATCTGCGCCAGGATCTGTTCGATCGCGCGATCCACCTGCGCGCGCTGCGCCTCACTCGCCGTCGCGGCCGCCCTGCTCATGGTGTTGAGTTGGGTCTGCAGCAGTGCGACGTCGCTCTTAGAAGCCAGACAGCCCGCCAATGCCAGCGCCAGGAATGGCGCGGAACGCCACGCGCGCGTCATGAGCCTGGGCGCGCGAGTGCGCCCGACGCGTTCGTCACTTCGAACTCCGCACGACGGTTTTGTTGATACGCCGCCTCGTCAGTCCCCTGCGACGCTGGCTGGGAGTCGCCGAGGCTCTGCGTCGTGAGCCGAGAGTCCTGAACGCCCTTGCTCACCAGATACCGTTTTGCCTGTGCCGCTCGTCGCTGTCCTAACGCGAGGTTGTATTCCGCAGTGCCCTGCTCATCCGTGTGGCCCGTCACGACGATCGTGATTGCCGGATTCGCAACGAGTATCGCGGCCTTGGCATCGAGGATAATGCGCGCGTCGTCACGCAAAAGATCCTTGTCGTAATCGAAGTACACCACCTGCTTGAGCGTTTGCTTCAACACCGTCTGCACACGCTGGGCGTCCGCTCCGGTAGCAAGGTTCGCACGTGCATTCGCGAGGGAATCGGCCGTCCGCCGACGCGCAGCGTCCGCAGCGAGCGAATCGGCTCGACGCTGCCCCGCCCCATTGTCCGCGACAGGCATTGTCGCTGGTGTGGGAGCGGCCTCCGGCTTCTTGCGGCACGCACCAAGAGAAGCTGCCGCAACAAGGACGGTCATCGTAAGGGCGATAGTGCGACGGGTCATGCAGGTCTCCAAGTGAGATAGGGGCGGCCAGCGGCGACTCGGTAGTCAATTCGGCAAGCGCGGCGACCACGCTGCGTTCCGCGCGTCACCAGCCCCGCGCGTGAGTTGGCGCGTCCGACCACTTTCCACGTCGAGAACCCACAACTGCTTCACTCCGGTCCGGTTCGACGTAAACGTGAGGTGACGGCCGTCGGGCGCCCACGACGGATCCTCATTCCGACCGTCACTCGTCAACTGCTTGAGGCCACGGTCGCGCAAGCTGATCGTCATGATTTGAAACGCGGAACCGATTTTCGACTGAAAGGCAACCGTTGCGCCATTCGGTGACCAGTCCGGAGAGGCGCGATACGCGTTCTCGCCGAACTCGAGCGGCGTGAGAAGATCGACGGTCGTACCGTCGGCATCCATTGTGTAAATCTCCGGGTGCCCCGCACGGCCGGACATGAACGCGATGTGTCGACCATCGGGGCTGAAGCTCGGTGACGTGTTATCGGTACCATGCCCCACGGATAGGCGGTGACCGCCCCCGCCCGAGACGGACGCCGTGAACACGTCGACGCCGTCATCAACACCGTGGCCATAGACGATGTTCGCTCCATCCGGCGTAAAGACGGGAGAGATAAATACCCCGGCGCCACTCGCGACCGTGCGCTCCTGACCCGACTGGAGATCCTTGACGATGATCTGCGAGGGGATGAGCGTGTTGAACGTGATCGACGTTCCCGCGGAATTCCACGCGCCCGACTGCGGAGTCGCAGTCTGTGCCACCGACATGGCCTGTTCCCCATCCGTGTCGATCACCCACAGCCGCTTGTCACGATTGTACAGTACTCGCGTATGTGCGATACCGCGTGTCCCCGTCAATGACTCCTCGAGATCATCGGACACACCATGCAGCACGGCGCGCCACGCTCGCATTTGCGCCATGGGTGGCGCAACGTAGTCTCGAACGAGCGCGGTCGTCTGCTTCGCCACGTCGTACACAGCGAGATGCACTCCCGTCGCCGTTGGCGTGACCTGCACCGCCGCCACCGCGCCGAGTTTTGCGAACATGGCCCAGTTCGGCGCATTGGTGCGCGTCGCTTCGCTGAGTGCGCTGGCATCGAGCACGATCGCATTGACGCGATCGCCAAAATCCAGGTCGCGTTGAATGATCGCGCGAATGGAATCGGCGCCAGCGCCCTTGCCCGGCAGCACGACGATGCCCGGTCTCGAACCCGGGCTGTACGTGAGTCCGATGCGAACGCCGCGCGTCGTGTCCTGCGCGATGAGCGGAGCCGAGATGAGGAACAGCGCGCCGAGCGCGCGGCGAATAGCCATGATCGTCGTTACCGAATGAGACGTGGGTCGAAGCTGAAGATCACCGGAAGCACGTCATCCGTGAACCCCTGCGGCAGAGGACCGAAGGCACGTGATGCCAACTCGATCGCAGCGAGCGCGTCCTGATCGAACGAGTACACTGAAGACCGCTTGGTGAGCCGGACGCCGGCCACCGTTCCGTCGCGCCGAATCATGAAGGCGACTTCTGCCGTCAATGCACCACGTGCTGACGGCTTGAAGTTGAGCGCGATTTGCCGAACGATGTTCGTGAGATACACAGGATACGGGAATGCGATCCCGTCGGCCTTGACGTTCGCGACGTCGGCGCCCTTGCCGCCCTCGGGTCCACCGCCGGCCACAGGAGCGGACCGCGTCGCCTTAGCCGCCTGTGCCGCATTTGGTGTAGCGACCTTGGCAACACGCGCCGGAGGCACTTTGGCAGGCGCCTTCATGCGTGCGACTTCGGGCGTCTCGCGCGAAAGCGGGGCTGGCTTCGGTACGGGAGGCGTCGGCGTCGCGACGGGCGGCGCGGGCTGCACGACGCCAATCTGACGCGGGCCCGGCGCGGCAGCGATAAGGCTCACCTTGTAGATCGGTGCCATCGGCGCACGCGAGCTCGTCCTGAGGACGAAGAGCGCGATGACCGCAAGTGCATGCAGCACAACGGAGAGAGCGATCGGCGCGCGCAGCGATAGACCATCCTGCGTCGCCACGGCGCTCACTTGCCAGTCTCCGGATCGGTCATCAACCCCACGTCGCTCACGCCGGCGGCGCGCATGATGGCAATCACCTGCGTCACCACACCGTACGGAACGCTCGCGTCGCCGCGCAGATACACACCGTCTCCCGTGCGCTTTGCCGCCAACGAACGAAACGCGGCGCGGAATTCAGAGAGCGTCATGCGCGTTTCGTCGACATACACCGCGCCCGACTTGTCGATTGTTACCACCATCCCGCTTTTTGGATCAAGCGGTTTCGCCTCGGCCTTCGGCAACGCCACGTCCACGCCGCCCTGCATCATTGGCGCCGTGATCATGAAGATGACGAGCAACAGGAGCATCACGTCGATGAGGCTGACGACGTTGATCTCCGCATTGAGCGGCATCTCGCGCCGGCGACGTCGCACGTTAGACGCGCCCCTCGCGCACGAGCATCGCGATCACCGTGGTGCCGAACCCCTCGAGCA
>JBDTXZ010000057.1:0-9860 GCA_040005935.1 bacterium
CGCTCACGCGAACCGGCCAGGTGCTCGGCACCGTAGGCTACATGAGTCCCGAGCAGGTGACAGGCGGCGACGTCGACGGACGGAGCGACTTGTATTCGTTAGGCGTCGTTGCTTTCGAGACGCTGTCGGGGCGATTGCCATTCGACGGCTCGGCGCCGGTGGTGATCGTCGCGCACGCGACAAAGCCTGCACCGTCGCTTGTCTCCGTCGCGCCGCATGTGTCGCCAGCCCTCTGTGTCGTCGTCGATCGCTGTCTCGCGAAGAATCCCGCCGACCGCTACGAGAGTGGGAATGCGCTTGCGGCAGCGCTCGAGGAGGCGGTGGGCGCGCACGTCGCCACCGCGACGACCGGGTTTTCACGAGGCGGCGAGGAACGCGTGCTCACCGAGCGTGAAGCGGAGCATGTATGGAAACGTGCGGCGGAATTGCAGGCTGGGATTGGATCGTCGAACCCACCGCGCCCGCCGACCGCAGCAATGACCATCGTGCCGCGCACGATTACGAACGGGTTCAAGCTCGAGCACGTGCGCCAGGCTGCGCATGAAGCCGGGATATCAGCACCGTACGTCACGCTCGCGCTCGACGAATTGCTTCGCGTGCGCGCGAACATTGCGCCGAGGGCGTCGACGGCGAGCAGTAGTGCACCTGCGCGCGAAACGTCGTCGTCTCCAATGGACGTCGCGACGCGAATGGCCGCTGCGCATGCGCTGACGAAGGTTCGTGCGCTGAGCCCCAAGGCGTCGAGGTTGGCGGGGGCGCCGATGTCACTGCTGTTTGAGGTGGAAGTTCCCGGTCAGCTGTCTCCCGACGACTTTGACGTCGTTGCGCACACCATCCGCACGATGATGGGCGAAGCAGGCATCGCCACGGCGCTGGGCCGCACGCTGAGTTGGTCGCTCGGCGGCATGTCGAATCAGCGTCGCGTGCACATCAGCGTGACCGCAGCGGCAGGGCGCACGCAGATTCGCGCCGAAGAGCGGATGGGGCAGCACGCTGCAGCAATTTTCGGCGGGGGCATTGGTGGCGGAGGCGTGGGGCTTGGCATGTGCAGCTTCGCCGCGACGATGGGCGTCCTTCATGCACCGATTCCGGCGATCGGAGTGCTTGGAAGCGTCATTGCCGGCGCGTACCTCATTGCCCGCAAAGTGTTCGCGAGTGCCGCTGGTCGTCGCGCGACTGAGCTGGAAGGCCTCGTCAAGACGCTCGCCATCCAGGTCACCGAGCTCATAGCGCACAAAGACACTCCAAGAGGTAAACCCTGATGTCGCATGCCGCTGTTCTCATGACTGCGCCGTTCGCTCCACTCGTTGTCGAGGAGTTCGAGACCCCTGAGCTTGCGCCGGGTGCCGCGCTGCTGCGGACTCTCTACTCGGAAGTGTGCGGCACGGACGTGCACCTGCATCACGGAAAGCTGCTGGTGCCTTTCCCGATCATTCCTGGTCACGTGTCGGTTGGCGTGGTCGAGGCGTCTGGCGGACAGCTTCGCGACGTATACGGAAACACGATTCG
Organism: bacterium; assembly: GCA_040005935.1. Lineage (GTDB taxonomy): Bacteria > Gemmatimonadota > Gemmatimonadetes > Gemmatimonadales > Gemmatimonadaceae > AG11. The sequence goes on from JBDTXZ010000057.1 coordinate 1,510, forward strand.
TGAGGGCGACATCGTGACCTTTCTCGACGTGCACGAGACCTGTAATCACTGCTATCACTGTCTCGTCGCGCGCCAGCCGACGCGGTGCCCGTCACGTAAAGTCTACGGCATCAGCTACAGCGCTCGCGAGGGACTCCTCGGCGGATGGGCAGAAGCGATCTGGATGAAGCCGGGCGTGAAGCTGATCAAGCTCCCGAAGTATCTCACACCCGAGACATTCATTGGCGGCGGCTGTGGGCTCGTCACGGCGTTGCATGCGGTGGACATGGCCGAGATCAGGCTTGGTGAGTCTGTTGCGGTGCTCGGCGTGGGACCTGTGGGTCAATCGATCGTTGCGTTTGCGTCGTTGTCCGGCGCGGGCGAGGTCGTTGCGATTGGAGCGCCGGACGATCGGCTCGCGTTCGCGACACGCATGGGGGCGACGTCTACGCTGTCGCTCGACGTGCCGGCCGGCGACCGCCTCGCGGCGGTGCAACGGCTGACGGGGGGGCGCGGAGTTGATGTCGTCATCGAGGCGAGCGGCGCACCGGACGCGATTACGCAAGGTCTCGATATGGTGCGCGATGGCGGTCGCATGATTGTCTGTGGCCACTACACGGATAACGGCGCTGTCGAGATTCATCCGCACTGGCAGATCAATCGCAAGCATGTGGAGCTCAAGGGCTGCTGGGGTTCGCGCTATGATCACTTTCATCGCGCCGTCGAGCTCACGGCGCGGTTCGGTGCCCAGAAGCCCTGGCGCGAGATGGTGAGCGGGCGGTACACGCTCGATCAAGCCAGCGATGCGCTCGACGCCGTCGCGTCGCGCAGCGCGATCAAGGCGCTCATCACGCCAAATCCGACGCTCCTCTGATGCTGTACGTCGACAACGGCGGCATCACCGACGCGCATCTCAATCTCGCCCTCGAAGAGTACGTCTTGCGCAACAAGATGGCCGAGGACGATCTCCTGCTCTTTTACGTGAACGCACCAGCGATCATCATCGGACGCAACCAGAACACGATCGAGGAGATCAATTCGGACGTCGTAGCAGAGCGCGGCATCAATGTCGTGCGGCGCGTGTCTGGTGGCGGCGCGGTGTATCACGATCTCGGCAACCTGAACTTCAGCTTCATGACCCGGGACGTGCACAACCGCTTCAATCGCTACGATCGCTTCAACGGCCCGGTCGTTGACGTTTTACGCGACCTCGGCGTTCCAGCGGAGATTGGCGGACGGAACGACATTCTCGCTGCTGGACGCAAGATTTCCGGCAATGCGCAGTTCGCGACGCCAGACCGCATGCTGAGCCATGGAACGCTGTTGCTCGACTCCAATCTCGACGACGTGACGGCCGCGTTGCGTCCAAAGCCCGGAAAGGTGGAGTCGAAGGGCGTAAAGTCCATTCGCAGCCGAGTCGCGAACATCAGTGAGTTTCTCAGCGCCCCAATGAATGTTGACGAACTCCGCGAGCGGATACTCGAGCGCATCTTCGGGACGCGCGATCGTTCGCAGATTTCGTCGGTGGAGATCAGTGAAGAAGATTGGAAGGGCGTGCGCGAGCTCCTCGGTCGCAAGTACGGGATGATGACCTGGAACTACGGTGAGAATCCGTCAAGCAACATTCAGCGCGATCATCGCTTTCCGGGCGGTGAGATTGACGTACGGCTCGATGTGAGGGAAGGACTCATTGCTGGCATTCGTATTTTCGGCGACTTCATGGGACGCCGCGACGTCGATGAATTGGAGGCGCGCTTGATTGGCGTGATGTACGAGCGCGAGGTGGTGATCACGACACTCGCCGACGTGGACCTCGGGGAGTTCTTCACGGGCATTGGCCGAGACGATGTGCTGAGCATCCTCTGCCCCTGACACGGCGTGATTCGCGATGCCTGCTAACACGACGCGCCGCATTGGGCTGAGCTTCTGGCCGATCTTCGGCCTGTGGACCATCCCGACGCTGCTTTCGACGTTCGAGACCGTGATGTTCTCGCGCATCGGCGGCCGGTCGATGCCCGTGTATCTCGCGTTTCTTGCCGAGGCGCCGCAATGGTACGGATGGGCACTGCTTACGCCGGTGATCGTCGTACTGGGCGAGCGCTTTCCGCTTCGCTGGCCGCCGCGCGTACGCAACCTCATCATCCACGCGAGTGCGAGCGTCTCGTTCAGCTTGCTCGTCGCGATGGCCGACGCGTTTGTGAATATGTACGTGCGGCCATCGCGCTTTGACTTCGTCGACGCGACGCGCAACTGGTTTCTTGGTGGATTGCCTGCGACAACGCTTGCCTATTTTGCGATCATCGCGCTCAGCTACGCGGTCGGGAATGCAGCGCGACTGCGCGAACGCGAGACGCAGCTTCGTGAAGCGCAACTCAGCGCATTGCGCATGCAGATCCAGCCGCATTTCCTGTTCAACAGCCTCAATGCCATCATGGCGTTGGTTCGCGACCAGGACACTGCGCAAGCCGTGCGTGCACTCGCGTTGCTCAGTGACGTGCTGCGCACAACAGTGAATGCGGGCGACGCGCACACCACGACGCTCGAGCAGGAACTCACCTTCGTCGGCCGATACCTGGATCTCGAGCGCATACGATTCGGCGATCGGCTTCGCGTCGACATCGACGTTCCTGATGCTCTGCGCAGCGTCGCGGTGCCGGTGTTCGTGTTGCAGCCCTTCGTCGAGAACGCATTGAAGCACGGCATCCTGCGCGAGCGCGGCGGCAACAGCATCAGCATCAGCGCTCGCGATGGCGACGGCGCGCTCACGCTATTCGTGCGCGATGATGGCCAGGGTCTCGCGCAGCCAAACGTGGACGGTGTCGGTATCGCGAACGTGCGTGCTCGGCTTCAGCAATTGTACGGTGATCGTGCGCACGTCAGTGTTCGCAACGCTGACCCTGGCGTTGAAGTCGAGATTCACTTACCTCGCCAATGATGCGGGCGCTCATTGCCGACGACGAGCCGCTGTCGCGCCGGTTGATGCACCAGATGCTCGACCGTCATGCCGACGTCGTGATCGTTGCCGAGTGTGCGGACGGAGCGGCGGCGCGGGATGCAATCGCGTCGTTCAAACCAGACGTTGCGTTTCTCGACATCCGGATGCCGCTGGAGTCTGGTCTCGACGTCGCGCGAGGCCGAGAGGCGCCGGGCGGGACGCTGATTGTGTTCGTCACTGCGCACGACAAGTTCGCGCTGCCCGCGTTCGAGACAGACGCGGTTGACTACCTCACCAAGCCGCTGACCGAAGAACGGTTCGACGCAATGCTCGACCGGGTTCGCGAGCGGCTTCGGCTGCGCCGGTTCGCGCAAATGGCCGATGCGCCAGAGACAGCATACGTCTCGCACCTCGTGTCCCGCATCGGCACACGCGACGTCGTGGTGCCGCTGGAGACGATCGACTATATCGAGTCCGATGACGTCTATGCTGCCGTGGTCGCGAGCGGCCGGCGGCATCTCGTGCGGACGGCGTTGGACGCTCTCGAACAGAGTCTTGATTCCAGGCTCTTTGCGCGCATTCATCGTTCGTACATCGTACGCCTCGATCGCGTGCGCGAGTTCCGTCGCGCCACCAGCGAGGTGGTGCTTGCCGACGGAACGGCGCTTCCGGTGAGTCGGCGACGGAAGCCCGCACTGGAATCTCTGCTCAAGCCGTTGGCGACATAAAGCCGACCATTCACGACAGTGGAGGCAACGAGTCATTGGCGCAGTGACATCGTTGCTGCAGTGGTCACACTGCACTCTTACGCCGAGAACGATGCTCCTGCTCGCGCTTGCCCTCTTCGCCGCTCCGTCCAATCCCCACGCGCTGGTGGATAGCGCAATTGCCGCCATGCAGCGCACGCAGTCGCTGCGCGACGTCCGCTCCATTCGTCTCACCGGCATTCAGCATGATTACCTCCTTGGCAATGCCGAGCGTGCCGAGGGGCCGTGGCGCGTGCAGTACACCACGTTCAGCGAGTTGCGCGATGCGTCGTCCGGCGCCATGCGTCGCACCGATCAGACACTCACCGGGGCGAGCAAGAGTCCGGATCGAGTCACCGTGCTCACGGACAGTGTGGTTGCCGCACGCGTTGGTGGCCGAGAGGTTGGTGGCTCGCTCGGCGCCTTCGAGGACGTCATCGACCGTATCGATGGTTCGCCGGAGCGCGCGCTGTTTCTCGCTGCCGCTTCGAAGGCACTTACGTCGGGCGCACCGGTAAAGCGCTTCGGGGTCACGTTCGACGTTGTGTCCTTTCCGTGGCGTAATGGCCGGATGAACGTCGAACTCAATCACAGCACGCATTTGCCGGAAGTGGTGGAGATTGTGCGGCGCTACCCGGACAACTTTCGTTGGAATGTGTTCGGTGACGTGACGATGCGCGTGGACTATGTGGACTGGACTGTCACGCCGTCGGGTGCGTATTGGCCGATGCAAGCGAAGATCAGTTTCAATGGGCAGCCGTTGCGCGACGTTACGCTTTCATCGGTTGCGCTCGAGGCGAGCGTTGCGTCCGCCGATTCGTTTGTGGTGTCGGATTCGGCACGTGTGCAATTCGCGGCCAATTCGAAGCTCAACTTTTCGCGCTTCGGCTTTGGTGCGCGCGGCCAACCGACAGAACTTTTACCCGGCATCGTTCGGGTGCCGGATCAGTGGGCCATGACGCTCGTGAAGCAGCCGGATGGCGTCGTGATCTTCGAGTCGCACATCAGCGGGCACTATCTTCGCGAGGTTATCGCGGAAGCGGGACGTCGTTGGCCCGGTGCGCCGGTGAAGGCGTTGGTCATGTCGTCCGATCCGTGGGCGCACCTTGGCGGGTTTCGCGAGGCGGTTGGCATGAAGATCCCGATTTATGCGAACGCCGGCAGCGTGCCGTTCCTCACCTCGATGGCCAAGGGCGGGCCTGCGCCGCGGTTCATTCCAGTCGCCGGCAAGACGGTGATCGGCAGTGGAGACAACGTGATCGAGTTGTATCCTGTTGGCGGGCCGTATGCCGAGCGGATGCTGATGGCGTATTTCCCGGGGCACAAGCTGTTGTATGGGGCGGATCTCGTGTTCAGGTCGCGCGGTCCGGATGGAACTCCGCTCAAGACATTTATCGAGACGCCGCTCGTCGACCTGCGCGCCGCGGTGGCGCGCGAGAAGCTGGATGTCGAGACGCTGTTTTGCGTGCAGAACTATCCGACGTTCAAGTGGAGTGAGTTCGTGGCGCGCTTGTCATCCTGAGCGAGCGCAGCGAGTCGAAAGATCTGTACTTATGTCATCAAACCGCCCTTCGTACTCCAGTAGTCACGCGCGTCCGAACAGTTTACGCGCGCGTGCCTCGCTTCGGTCGCTAGCCCGTGCGAATCCGACCCTCCATCGCGCGCTCGGCCTCGAGACTCATGTGATCACGCCCAACCGTCGCCACCGCGAGCGCTTGGCCGTTTACCATGTACCGCACCGTGCAATCGCCATCGGCCGGTGCGCCATCGATCTCCAACGCATCCCACCGTTCGGCGTGTCCGACGTAATGGATGGCCCGATCGTAATGCTGGCTCCAGAAGAAGGGCACTTCATTGAATGCCTCCTGTCGCCCAAGCATGTTGCGCGCAACCGCCTGACCCTGACGCTCGGCAAGCACCCAATGCTCGACGCGAATGCGCTCGCCCGTGAGACCGTCCGGATATCGCGCGATGTCGCCAGCGGCATAGATGCCTGGCGCGCTCGTCTCGAGGAATTCACTCACGAGCACACCTTTGTCCATCACCAGCCCACACTGCTCGGCCAACTCGAGTCGCGGGCGAACGCCGACGCCCATGATGACGAAATCAGCGTCCAGCACAGTGCCATCGTCGAGCACGACAGACTTTACGGCGATGCGCGCTACCGTATGCGCAAGATGAAACACCACGCCATGCGATTCGTGAACGCCGCGAATGAAATCGCCAAGCTCTGGGCCGAGTACGCGTTCGAGTGGCCGTTGTTCGGGTGCGACGACGTGCACGTTGATTCCTCGCGTGCGCAGCGACGCGGCAACCTCCAACCCAATGAAGCTCGCGCCGATGACGACGACTGTGTGCGCCTCCTTCGCGGCCGCGACGAGGGTACGGCTATCGGCGAGTGAACGGAGGTAGAGCACGCGACTGTCCGGCGCCTCGGGCGTGGGCAGGTGAACGGGCTCCGCGCCCGTCGCGAGCAGCAGCGCGCCAAACTCGTGCGTGCTTCCGTTGTCGAGCGTAAGACGCTTGCCCGGCACGTCGATGGACGTCACGCGACGCCCGAGTACAAGCTGAATGTTGTGCGCTTCGTAAAACTCGGTGGAACGCAGCGGTATCCACTCCTCTGGCGCATTGCCGGCGAGATAGTCCTTGGACAGGTTCGGCCGGTCGTATGGCACACTCTGGTCAGCGCCTATCATCGTAACCGGTCCTGCGTAGCCTTCGCGGCGGAGCATTTCCGCGGCCGCGTTGCCCGCAGCGCCGGCGCCAACGATCACGATAGACGTTGGGCTTGCATCGCGCGGCAAGGCTGCCGCGCGCTCGACCAGAAGCTCGCCACTTTCGATCTCGGTGGTGACATAGAATTTGTCGGCGCGTTGTTCGACAACCCACCGTGAAACGGGTTTGAGTGCGGGAGCGCGCACCGCCTGGCCGGTGCGCAAGCTGAAACACGCGTGATGCCATGGACAGCGTATCGTTTCGCCAACGAGGAGCCCCTCCGCGAGCGGGCCACCGTAGTGCGAGCACGTCGCACCAATGGCGAGCACCTCGTTACCAAGGCGCGCCACGACCACCGGTTTCCCCGCAGCGTGGCCGCCGAGCAGTGCACCGTCTGCCAGGTCGGTGAGGAGCACGCCCTTGGTGAAATCCGGGCCTGTCAATTCCGCGGCTTGGTCACTCATGTCGACACCAGGTTTTGGTATTTTCATTCTGCACGAGCGACGGCGAGTGGCGGGATATGCGATACGTCGCGCGTGACCGGCGCGAAGCGCGGCGATTGCAGCTCCCGACACTCGCTTCGCTCATGCGGGATGACAGAACTTTGAGGGCCACTGATTCGCCCCGCTCACGTGGGATGACATCATGGACTACGAGGCAACGGACGACCCGCCAGCGCACCCGTGTAGACCCCGTCGTTCACCGCAACCACGCCATTCACGAGTACATAGCGCATTCCGGTTGCGAGCAACGTCGGCTGCTCGTACGTCGCGCGGTCACTCACGGTACGAGGATCGAACACCACGACGTCGGCAAACTTGCCCGCCGCCAACACGCCACGATCGGTCAGTCGCAGCGTCTCGGCCGTCAGCGCACTCGACGAATGAATCGCCTGCGGCAACGTCAGCAGATGCGTCTCGTAGACGTACTGGCGCAGCTTGCGTGGAAACGTGCCGTACTTGCGCGGATGACCGCCCGAGCCGTCAGATCCGGTCATCACGAATGGCTGCACCATGAAGGTCTCGACATCCGATTCCTTCATGTTGAACGACGCGACGCTCGCGTCACCGGCCAGTATGATCGTGATTGCCGCTTCGATTGGCGGCTCATGACGCGCCTGCGCAACCTGTTCGAGATTCTTCCCCAGGATGCTCGTGTCGCGCGTTGACGTAATGAGCAGTGACGCCGCACCACCACGCCGTACAAGGTTCTTTTCCATTTCACCAACGAGCTTGCCCCGAATGGCCGGATCCGAAACGCGCGCGCGAAGAGAGTCGCGTCCACCCGCTTCCGCCCAGCGCGGCAACAGCGAAGCACCCACGCTCGTTCCCGACGCGAGGTAGGGGTACTGGTCGGCCGTCACCTCGACACCCGTTGCGCGCGCAGCCTTGATGATGGCAACAATCGAATCGCTCTGGCCCCACACATCAGTGCCCAGCGCCTTGATGTGGGAGATATGAACGGGAATGTGCGCTTCGCGGCCAATGCGAATGGTCTCATTGACCGAGCCAACAACACCACCACTCGTATACGAGCCCTCGTCGCGCATGTGCGAGTCGTAAATACCGCCTGATCGCGCCGCAATCTTCGCGAGCTCGATCACCTCGTCCGTCGACGAGTAGTTGCCCGGCGCGTAATACAACCCTGTCGACATCCCGATCGCACCCTCCGACATTCCGCGCGCGACGATCGCGCGCATCGAGTCCAGCTGCGTTGCGCTCGGCGCCGCGTTTGACATGCCCATCACGGTGCCGCGAACGGAACCCTGCGGGACGTAGAGCGCGGCGTTCGTGCCGATGCCGTTTTTACCCCAGGCGCGTAACCGCTTTCCTATATCGATTGTGCCGCCGCCATCGTTGTTCGTAATGACGGTCGTGACGCCCTGCATGAGATAGTCGGCGTTCCCCTTGCGATCCTTGTTGGCGAGATCCTCGAGCGTGTGCGTGTGCGGGTCGATGAAGCCCGGCGCAACCACA
>JBDTXZ010000058.1:0-9840 GCA_040005935.1 bacterium
GCTACAAAACAACTTATATGGACTTACAGCCTGCAGATCAGCTAGTTGTCCACACTTTCCCACAGCCGCTAGTTTACATAATACATCTTATACGTACTATCTATTGGCCCGCCACGCACGTGGTGTCGGCTTGATGTCAGATTCCCCATACCAACGCCGCCCAGATTCCCACCAACGCCGCCCACTACATCAGGGTTCGGCCACACACCCCCAATTCAAATCAGTGCTCTCCTTTCGGAGAAGCCGACAACAGACAAAACGGGCCGCCTTCGTGATCGAAGACGGCCCGTTCTCTCTTGTCTCAGCTTGTCAGAGCGCCCTGAGTTCGTTTGGCGTTTCAGAGAACCGATCCAAGGAACCTACCGCTTCGCGCCAATGGAGATTTCACCAAGCCGAACGCGCGCCTCAGTAGCCGCCGCATCATTGTCAGACTGCGCGGCCAATTCCTCAAAGATCTTCCGCCCCTCCGGCACCTTGCCAGCCAACAGATAGGCTCGGCCCGCCTTCGCCCGCCAATACGCCTTTTGATTCGGGCCCATCGCGAGCGCTGCGGCCTTCTCATACTCTACTGCCGCTTCGGCAGGCTTGTCGCTTTGGGCGGTGGCGTCACCCAGCAGACCACGCACGCCAGCTGCGCTTGGGCCGCTGCCGACTTTCCCGCTCAACGACGTCAAATCAGCGATTGCACCCTTGAAGTCGCCCTTGTCGAGCTTCATCTGAGCGAGCAACAGTCCCGCCTCAGTGCCCGCCGGCTTGTCACCATACTTCTCCGCAACTTTCTTGAGGTCAGCTTCCGCCAACGGCGCATTCCCTGAATTCAGAGACTGCTTCGCAGTCAGCAGTTGCTTGTCGGCGCTAATCGTTTCATTCAACGATGTCCGCTGGACGAACCAGACCCCGAACGCGATGGCCACCACAACAATGGCCCCAATCGAAACCAGGCGTGAGTTGATTTGAAACCAATCGACGAAGCTCTCGGCCTTCGGTTGCGCCGCGGCGCCGGTCTCAGAAATCGGGTGAGTCATAGGTTTACAAGTTATTGGAATCGCCGGACAACCGGCGCAGTGCCCCTGGGGTGACTCGAACACCCGGCCAACGGTTTAGGAAACCGCTGCTCTATCCACCTGAGCTACAGGGGCCGACTACGGGAGCGAGCATCACCACAAGCCTTGAAAGATAGCAAGGCGATTGCGTGGGCGCGACGGGCGGCGCGCACTTCTCGCGCGACTCAACCATCGCGCCCCGATATTGTCGCCACCGCCACGAACGTAGTTCAGCAGTGGCTTTTCGCAACCGCACCGCCGGCCGCGTTGCATTGATGTTCGCGGTGAGCGTAAGGCGCTCGCGTCGCTTGGTGGGGGAAACCCTTCGCGTCGTCAGTAGAGTGCCCGACGGTCCGGACGGCTGTCCGAAGGCACACTTCGTCCATGCATACCTCACTCTCACAAGACCACCCGCGGATCGTTCAGGGTGGCATGGGCATCGGCGTCTCCGGCTGGCAGCTCGCCAAGGCAGTATCCCGCGCCGGTCAGCTCGGCGTCGTTTCCGGTACAGCGATCGACACTGTCATGATCCGTCGCCTGCAGGACGGCGACGACGGCGGTCACGTACGTCGCGCCATGGCCGAGTTTCCGGTACCCGATGTTTTCGAGTACCTCCTGTGTCACTACTACCTCGACCCGGGCAGCCCGGCGACAAGCCGTACCGCGCGCTGCCCATGTATCGCAAGTCGGTGAGCACCTTGCGAGACCAGATATCGATGATCGCCAATTTTGTCGAGGTCTGGCTCGCCAAGGATAAGCACGACGGCGTGGTTGGCATCAACCTGCTCACGAAGGTGCAGATGCCGATCCTTGCGTCGTTGTACGGCGCGATGCTCGCCGGCGTGGACTATGTAATATCGGACTGGCGCAGCATCGCAACGGAGGCGATGAGCTACCCCTACTCACGAGCGGCGACGATCTCGTGTCGCTGGGCTCATTCGCAAAAGGACGCCTGCGCTATTCGGCGGAAGACGTGATCGATCACTTGCTCGGCCGGACCGAACTGAGTGAACCTTTGGCACGTGCATCGTGAGATGGCCCAGCTCAAATAGTCTTACCGGGACATCGTCAAGGCCGTTACTCGGATAGGAGCGTCTCTACTCGACGCGCTCCCAATCGCGTGGCGCCGGACAGACCGGGAATCGCGAGGAGAAATGAACACCCGACAACGGTGCCACCCACCTGCTCGATGAGTTCACAGGCTGCGGCAGCGGTGCCACCCGTGGCCAAGACGTCGTCCACCAGCAATACGCGCGCAGGTTCGGGACACGCATCGACGTGGATTTCCAGCCGGTCGGTGCCGTACTCGAGCGCGTACTCCTTTCCGGCCGTGCGCCATGGCAGCTTGCCGGGTTTTCTGATTGGGATAAAAGCGGCACCTAACGCAATAGCGATCGGTGTGGCGAAGATAAATCCGCGGCTCTCAATTCCCGCAACGTGCGTAATAGCGTCGGTCTTCCACGGTGCCGTCATCGCGCCGAAGAGGTCGCGTAAGAGCGACGCGTCGGCCAGTACCGGTGTGATGTCCTTGAAGACAATGCCCGGCTTCGGAAAGTCGGGAACATTGCGCAGTGTCGCCTGCACGCGACGACGGACGCGTTCAGTGTTTGTCGCGAAGCCCAGCGCATCAGGCATTGGAGCGCTTAGCGATGAATGGTGAATGGATACGGCAGCGGCGTCGGCAACTCACCGCCGATCACTTCAACCGACGAGACGGCCGCCCCCGTTGGCCCGACATGCAGCGCGCGTCGCAGCCGATCCAGTGATGATGCTTCGCCTCCTGCCGCGACCTCGACATCTCCGTTCGGTAGATTCGTGACCCATCCGCTCAGCCCGAGGCGTCGGGCCTCTTCGCGGGCGAACCAGCGAAAGCCGACGCCCTGCACTCGGCCGCTGATGCGGAGGTGGAGGAGCAGCACGCTACTGTTGCTCCCACCCCTGCGTACCGAACAACGGCACGAAGCGCACCGGGGCGATGTCCTTCGTCTCGACGCCAGCACCGCGGCGCGTCACAAGCTTGAGCGTCTGTTCGTCCTTGGAGCCAACCGGAATGAGCAACCGGCCACCATCTGCAAGCTGCTCGACGAGCGCCGGCGGAATGAAAGGACCCCCCGCACTCACAAGGATCGCGTCGTAGGGTGAATACTCGCGCCACCCGACGGTGCCGTCGCCTAGCAGCATGGACACGTTCGTCGCACCCGCTTTGTTGATAGCCTCTCGCGCTGAGGTGAACAGTGCCGCGATGCGTTCAATGGTAAAGACCTGTGCGACGAGATGCGACAGGAGCACGGTCTGGTACCCCGAGCCGGTGCCGACTTCGAGCACGCGTTCGTGTCCCTTCAGCGCGAGGATTTCCAGGTAGCGCGCGTGAATGCTCGGCTGCGAGATGGTCTGCCCGCTACCGATTTGCAGAGGCGCATCCTCATAGGCGCGGTGTCGCACTCCGGTGGGCACGAAGTTGTGGCGCGGCGTGAGGTCGAAGGCACGCAGCACCGCCATGTCGTGGATGCCCTTCTCGCGGAGGAGTTCGACGAGACGGCGCCGAGCGCCGCCCATCGCCCCTTCTACAGCTCCCGCCACCAGTTCCCCGATGATTCCAGCATGCTGTAGTTGGTAAGGTCCAGGTGCAAAGGAGTGATCGAGATGTATCCCTCCTGAATCGCGCGGAAATCAGAGTCCGGCTCGCCGGTCCATGTTATCGATCCGCCGCCAATCCAGAAGATGTCGCGGTCCCACGGATCGCGCATCGGCTTGAGTGATCCGGAATACACACGACTTCCAAGACGCGTGAGCCGAACCCCTTTCACGCCGTCGGCTGGAACGGGCGGCAGGTTCACGTTGAGCAACGTATTCGCGGGAAACTTCGGAAGCGACGTGAGATGCGCAATGAGGGGGGTGAGCACCCTCACCTGTTCCTTGAGGTACGTCAAGTCCGCCCGCAGATCGCCTCCTGCGAATGAGAAGGCGATCGATGGGATGCCGAGCGCCAACCCTTCCATCGCGGCGGCCACAGTGCCTGAGTAGAGAACGTCCTCACCCATGTTCTGGCCGTGATTGATTCCGCTCAGGATGAAGTCGGGACGCTCTTCCAGCAGCGCTTCAACGGCGATCATGACACAGTCAGTCGGCGTACCATCGATTTGCCAACGGTGCTCGGCGCGGCGCACGGGGCGCAGCGGATGATGCAACGTCAGCGAATGACTCGTGGCACTCTGCTCGCGATCGGGCGCGACAACGGAAACGTCGCCGAGTGGCTCAGCGGCCTCGATGAGGCATTCGATTCCGTGCGCGAGAATTCCGTCGTCGTTCGTAATGAGAAACCGCATGATCCAGGAGCCTCGACGGTAGTAGGTTCAAGCCATCGCATCGCTCAGGACGACAGCTCATTTGTCTGGGGAGAGAAAGCGGATGAGCTCTTTGAGTTCGGTCTCGAGCGACTCGAGCGTCTGGACAGTAAGCGCTGCACGCGCGGCGGTGCGAAGCTCGCCACCCTTCCGATGCTCATCCACTTTCTGGCGTGCGCCTTCGATGGTGTACTTCTCGGTGTACAGCAGGTGCTTCACGAGGAGGATGAGCTCGACCTCCCGCCGTTGGTACACGCGATTGCCGGAGCGATTCTTCGCGGGGCTGAGGAATCGGAACTGACTCTCCCAATAGCGCAGCACGTGCGGCTTGAGATCGGTGAGTTCGCAGACCTCGCCGATGCTGAAGAATTCCTGGATTGGTTCCACTGCACTCATGCGTCCTGCTCCGAGCGAAGTCCACGCGCCATGATGTCGGCCACTGCCTGCCGCGCCGAGTGTCCGTCGAACAGGATGCGGTGCACCATCTCGACAATCGGCATTTCCACTCCTTCTCGCATTGCCAGCGCAAGCGCGCTACGCGTGGTCGCGACGCCCTCCGCCACGGTTTCCTTGCCGGCCAACGCTTCCTCGAGCGTGGCCCCCTGCCCTACCGCAACGCCCACCGCGCGATTGCGACTCAGTGTTCCCGTGCACGTGAGCACCAGGTCACCAAGCCCCGCGAGGCCCGCGAAGGTCGCGGCCTGCGCGCCGAGCGCGACGCCAAGACGAGTCATTTCGGCGAGTCCGCGCGTGATGAGTGCCGCGCGAGAGTTGTGTCCCAATCCAACACCTTCGACGACTCCGGCGGCGACGGCCATCACGTTCTTCAGCGATCCGCCGAGTTCGACGCCGACGACGTCGTCATGCGTATAGATGCGGAGGTGATTGTTGCTGAACGCCTCCTGCACTGCCTCAGCGGCAAGAAGGTTCTCGGATGCCGCAACGATTGCAGTTGGTTGGCGAGCCGCGACCTCGGCAGCGAAGCTTGGCCCCGACAGTGCGACGACGTCATGCTGCGGCGCCTCGTCAGCGACGACGTCGCTCATCAATGCGAGAGTGCCGCGTTCGATGCCCTTGGATGCGACCGTCATGACGGCATTCCTGGCGAACGCGCCAGCGGCTGATTGCAACACCGCGCGCAAATGCTGCGATGGCGCTGCCACGCAGACGAGTGTCGCGTCGTCGAGCGCGTCGGAAAGCGACGAGCTTGCACGCAATGCTGGAGACAGCGGGACGCCGGCGAGGAAGCGCTGATTCATGTGCGATTCGTTGACCGCCGCCACAACGTCCGCTTCCAGCGCCCAGAGAACGACGTCGTGCTGATTGCGTGCGAGGACGTCGGCGAGTGCCGTACCCCACGCACCGGCACCGATCACGGCGCACCGTGTCATGCGCGCCCTCGCTTGCCGAACCGATTCTCCTCTCCACGCCGCAAACGGCCAATGTTCGCGCGATGCGTCCAGAACACGAACGTCGCAATGATCGCGCTGACGACGAAGAGGGGTGACGTGACACCCAGCGTGATCGCCAGGAGTGCCGGCAAGACGACCGCGGAAATCAGACTTCCCAGCGAGACGTAGCCCGTCGCGAGTACGACCGCGACGAACACGCTGAACGCGACGAGCATCGGCCACGGCGCGAGCGCGAAAAACACGCCTGCGGCGGTCGCAACGCCTTTCCCGCCCCGCTTGAAACGGAGGAACAGTGGACGCACGTGTCCAGCGATCGCCGCGACACCAACAGCAATGGCCCAGACAATCGTGTCGCGCGGGCTGTCGATACGATGCGGCAACAGGAGTACTGGCACGGCGCCCTTTGCGGCATCGGCCAGGAACACCGCGACCCCAATTTTCCAGCCCATCACGCGAAACACGTTCGTGGCGCCGAGGTTGCCTGATCCCTGCTTTCGCAGATCGATGCCCTTCGCCTTGCCCGCCAGATGGGCGAAGGGAATGGATCCCGAGACGAACGCCAACGCGAGCGCGATGGCTGGATGCACGATTACGCTTCCGCCTTGGCGCCGCTCTTACGGCGCATGAGAATCCGAAGCGGATTTCCCGTAAAGGGATACGTCTCCCTGAACCCGTTGTGCAGGAAGCGCAGGTAGTGCTCTTCCACGAGATCCGGGTGATTGCCAAAGAATGCGATCGTCGGAGGCGTCACGCTCACCTGAGTCGCGTAGTTGAGCTTTACTTCGCGACCGGCGGCCTGATTTGGTTGGCGGCGCGCCAGCAGTTCGGCAAGGCGCACGTTCACATCGGAGGTCGAGATGCGAACCCGTGATTGCTCGTCCACGAGCTGAATGACGTCGAGAATCTTCGAGACGCGTTGTCCCGTGAGCGCGGACGTAAAAAGAAACGGCACGTGCTTGAGGAAGGGCGCCTTTTCGTGCGCCTTCTTCTCGAATTTCGCTGTGGCCTTATCGTCCTTTTCAACCAGGTCCCACTTGTTGACAACCACAATGAGGCCGTGGCCGGCCTCCCAGGCGAGGTGCGCAATCTTGAGGTCCTGATGGTGGAACTCGCCTTCCGTTGCGTCGATGAGCAACACACAGATGTTCGCGCGCTCGATCGCACGTCGCGCGCGCAGGGACGAGTAGAACTCGATGCCGTCTTCGATTTTCGTCTGGCGGCGCAAACCGGCGGTGTCGATGAAGATCATCTTGCGGCCGTGATAAATCATCGGCGTATCGATGGCGTCGCGCGTCGTGCCGGCAATGTCGCTGACGACCAAGCGCTCTTCGCCGAGCAACCGATTCACGAACGACGATTTGCCGACATTCGGACGACCAACCACGGCGACGCGCAGCGCTTCCTCATCTTCAGGAACAGATTCGGGCAGCTTCTCGATCATTGCGTCGAGCAGATCACCGGAGTTCTTGCCATTCTGTGCCGAAACGGGAAATGGATCGCCCGCACCGAGCTTGTAGAAATCGTAGAAATCGGTGCGACTTGGGTCATCAACCTTGTTGGCCACGAGCATCCACGGCTTGCCTGTGGTGCGGATCATCTCGGCCACGCGGTGATCGCTGGGGTGGAGGCCGACATTCGCGTCCACGACGAACAGCATCATGTCCGCTTCTTCGACGGCCACCGCAACCTGGCTTCGGATCTCCTTGTCCATCGGCGCGTTCGGCTCGTCAGACAGGCCACCGGTATCCACGAGCCAGAAGGCCCGCCCGTTCCACTCCGCCTTGGAAAAATGCCGGTCGCGTGTGGTGCCGGCTTCTTCGGAGACGATTGCCTCCTCATCGCCGATGATGCGGTTGAACAGCGCGGACTTCCCAACGTTCGGGCGCCCGATAATGGCAACGACGGGGACGCTCATGCTGCGCGCCTCCCGGTCAGACTGGGCTCACCTTCGAGCTTCAGCACATCTATGAAATCGTAGGAAGGATATACCGGCATTGGAAGCGTCTCACGTAGCGCGATAAACCGCTCCTCGTCGAGGAATAGTCCATCGTCATTGATCGTCTCGGCTGGAATGAGCGCGAGATCGAGGTCCCCCCGGTCGGCGAGCGCGCGACGAATGTCGGCGCCGACGAGTAGTCCGGCGGTGGTGGTAGTTGGTCCAAACAGCGAGTTCTCCATCACGATCAGGGAAAACTCAGCTCCTGTGCGTTCGGCAATGGCGTCGAGCAGCTCGGGCATCAGCGGCGCCATCGAGACGCCGGTGACGACACCGATGCGCTTTCCGTCGAGACGAGGAAGGTCGCTCAGTCCCGCACGCACGCGTTCACGAAGTGACGTGACAGCCCCCACGCCATTCTCGATTTGCGAGAAGTCACCGTAGTGCTCAACGCCCGGGAGTGGACGCTCGGCGAGCAGGTAGAGTTCGTCGGATCCGTACACCCATCGGTCTCCGCGCTCGGCTAGTGCGCGAGCCTCCCATCGTTCGACAGCTTCGAGGATGCGCCCGGAATTCGCGGCGTCCATTGGCTTGCCGTCATACAGATGCGAGAACTGGGTGACTCCTACTGGCACGAGCGCGACGCTCAGCACCGCGTCGCCAAGGTTCCACAGGTCGGTGAGCGACGCTTCGAGAACATCGCCGTCGTTGAGGTTCGGCACGATCACCATCTGACCATGAAACTGGATGCCGCCCTTGGCGAGGCGCGTGAGCTGGTCGACGATGTTTGGGACGCGCGGGTTGTTGAGGAGCACCTTGCGCGCTTCCCATGGTGTCGCGTGAACAGACACATACAGGGGCGACAGGCGGTATTCCAGGATCCGCTCGATGTCGCGCTCCTTCACATTCGACAAGGTGGCGAAGTTTCCATACGCAAACGAGAGGCGGTAGTCGTCGTCGCGGACGTACAACGACTTGCGCAGGCCCTTCGGCAGTCCTTCGATGAAGCAGAACTCGCAGCGGTTGGCACAGCGTCGGATGGTGGGCGGCTCGAGCTCAACGCCAAGTCCCTCACCCTCGGGGCGTTCGACCTCGTAGACGATCTCCTCGCCATCGGGCATGCGAGCCTCGATGACCAGCTCTTCATCGGCGGTCAGGAATTCCCAGTCGAGAAAATCGGCCAGCTCGCGGCCGTTCACCGTCAGCAGCTCGGTGCCGACGACAACTCCCATCTCTTCGCAAATGCTGCCCGGGAGAACCCGACTAACGCGTACCATGGATATCCCTGACCTCTACCGAAGCGACGGGGGAAGACCACAGGCGTGGTTCTTCCCCCATTCGAAAACTCGCGGAACAGCGCGCGCTGTCCCTCATGCAAGGTAGGAGCTAAAGTCTCGGAAATCAAGCAGAATCCAGCACTTCCGTCATCCGCCTGTCCCTGTTTGTCATGCATGAATCAAAAGCGCCCGCCTTTCAGCGGGCGCTTTTTCCTTGACCCGCGAAAATCAGGACTCGCTGATCGTGTACTTGTACGCCACCACGTTTGGTGAGTTGATCGTGATCTTGAACTTGAAGGACTGTCCAGGGGTCAGCGGTTCCGACTTCGCCGTTTCGGTCCCTACCGCAGCTCCCGTCTTGTCCAGCGCCACGAAGGTCAACGTGTATGTCTTGGGGGGAAATACCTTGGCAGGAGCGGCAGCTGGCTTGGCCTTCGCGGCTTTCACCCCCTTTGCCGCCGGAGCAGCTGGCGGCGGCGTATTCGCATCCATCTTGTCGCGGCGATCGGTGACGTTGCCGCCAATCACAACCTGCTTTTCCGAGGGCGAGAATTCGCGAAGGGTTACCTCGATGGGCAGCTTGTTGCCGAGGCTATACCAGTTGATCGTCGTGTCGTTGTAGGCAGCTGCAAGTGCCGTCTTCTTCGCCGCCTTTGCCTGATTGGAGAGTGCGAGATAGGCTCGCGCCGCAAGGTTATAGTTTTCTGGATTTGCGGGATCAACGGCGATGAGGCGCGTCACCATCGGCCCGACTTTGTCGTTCTGCTCCAAGGTCAGGTACGTCACTGCGAGGTTGAAGAGCGCGTCGCGATTGTACGGGTTCTGCGC
>JBDTXZ010000059.1:0-9816 GCA_040005935.1 bacterium
CAATGCTGCGGGCGTGAACGGCTTCTGCAGGAACGCCGTCTCGTGACTGGACACACCGTGACGAACGATCGCGTCTTCCGTATACCCCGACGCGTACAGCAGCAGCATGTCCGGACGCAGGGGGATCAACTGCTCCGCCAACTCCCTGCCGCTCATCACCGGCATCACAACGTCCGTGAGCAGCAGGTCGATCGTGCCCTCATACGCCGCAGCCATCGTAAGCGCTTCCGCCCCGTTGGCTGCCGTGAGCACGGTATACCCTGATCGAACGAGCACACGCGACGCGAGCCGTCGCACCGCGTCCTCATCCTCCACCAGCAGCACCGTGGCCGAGCCGCGCGGCCCCGCTTCCGTCTCCCGCGGACGACTCTCGTCGGCCACCAGCGCGCGAGGGAGATACACGCTGAAGGTGCTTCCGGTGCCCAACGCACTTTCCGCCCGGACAAATCCCCCGCTTTGCTTCATGCTTCCATAGACGGTCGAGAGCCCGAGTCCCGTCCCCTTGCCCTGCTCCTTCGTGGTGTAGAACGGCTCGAATACGCGTTCAAGCACTCCCGGCGTCATTCCCGTGCCGGTGTCCTTGACGATGATGGCGACGTACGGAATGTCGTCGGCTTCCGCGATGCCCTGGAGGGCGTCCGCATCGACGTTCTTCGTCTCGATGATCAGCTCGCCGCCGCGAGGCATCGCGTCCCGCGCGTTGACCACAAGGTTGAGCAGCACCTGTTCGATCTGGCCGGGATCGGCGCACACCACGCCCGCGGTGGGATCGAGCGCAATCCGCAACTCGATGTCCTCACCCACGGTGCGACGCAGCATGCGCCCGACCTCGGTGACCATCTCGTTCATCGAGAACGTTTGCGGCTTGAGGATTTGCTTGCGGCTGAACGCGAGCAATTGTCGCGTGAGTGACGTCGCCCGATCTGCCGCGCGGCCGATTTCCTCCAGCTCCACTCGTACCCCGTCTTCCAGGGCCACATCGTCGAGCGCCAACTCGGCATTTCCCTTGATGACGGTCAGCAGGTTGTTGAAGTCGTGCGCGACGCCGCCGGCGAGCCGTCCAACCGCTTCCATTTTCTGGCTCTGCCGCAGTTCTTCTTCCGCGCGCTTGCGGTCGGCGACGACCGAGTTGAACCCCGAGCGCAGCTTACCGATCGCATCCTCGCTGCGGACGTCGAGCGCGACAGAGTAATCGCCGCCAGAGAACCGCTGCATCGCACCGAGGATGTCGAGCACATTTCCCTCGAGATACTGCTGGCTCCTGCGGTCGTGCTCCGACGCTCGTCCAAGTTGCTCGTTCATTGCGCGGAGTGCCCGGTGACGCTGCTGGGCACTGCGGATGATTGCCGCGAGAGCGACGAGCACGGCGACTGCGAGCAGTGTGCGAAACCACCACGTCGCCCAGGTCGCGGGCAGGACAGTGATGCGGAGTGACGCACCCTCGTTGTTCCACACCCCGTCGTTGTTGCTGGCCCGTACGCGAAAGACATAGTGCCCCGCCGGCAGATTGGTGTAGGACGCGGAGCGTGTTGTGCCGACCTCGTTCCACTTTGCGTCGAACCGCTCGAGCCTGTAGGCGTACTCGTTCTGGTTCGGCGCGCTGAAGTCGAGCGAGGCGAATTCCAGGGTGAAGGTCGACTGGTCGTGGCGCAGGACCAGATCCTTCGTCACGGTGATGCTCGACGTCAGCGGGGATCCCTTTGCTCCGATCGGGACAGGGGTGTTGAAGAGCCGGAACCCCGTCAAGGCGACTGGTGGGGCATGTGCGTTTTTCGCGATGCGCTTCGGGTCCAGATCGTTGAACCCTTCCGAGCCGCCGAAGTACAGGATGCCGTCGCGCGTGCGATAGGATGCGCCGGCGTTGAACTCGTTGCCCTGGAGACCGTCGGTCACCGTGTAGTTCTTTCCCGTCTTCGCCACCGGATCGAAGCGGGTGATGCCGCGATCACCACTGAGCCACAACATGTGCGACGCATCCAACTCGATGCCCGCGACGCCGCCGGCAGGGATGTCGTCCTCTTCGGTGAAGCGCTGAACCGCGCCGGTTCGGAAATCGATGCGGTTCAGGCCACTGCCCGTTCCCACCCACGCGACGCCGGGCTCCGCTTCGAGAATCGCCTGCACCTGGTTGCTACTGATCCCCGCAGGGCCGGCGCGATACCACTTCGACTTGCCTGTCTTCGGATCGAATGCAGCGAGGCCGCGGAGGGCCGTGCCGAGTAGCAGCGTGCCATCGCTCATCTCGGTGATGATCCGTATCTGGCTCCCTTCGCCTTCGGCGACGCGATACGACGTGAAGGTCCCGGTCGTGGGGTCCATGCGCTGGATGCCCTTCGTGTAGGTGCCAATCCATATCTGCCCACCGCGATCCACGTGAATGGAGAAGACCCTGTCCTCGGCAAGACCGCTGTTGGTGGTTGTGTATGGCGTGAAACGGCCGGTGCGCGGATCGAAGCGGCTGATGCCGCCGTTCCAGGTCGCGATCCATATCGCACCGGCCTTGTCTTCCGTGACGGCCAGCACGGCGTCGGAATTCAGGTTGCTCGTCTGGGTGGTATAGCGCACGAACTTTCCGGTGGCGGGGTTGAACAGGTTCAGCCCTCCGCCGTCGGTGGCAATCCACAACCGCTGTTTGGTGTCTTCCCAGAAACCCATCACGGAGTTGAAGCTGAGGCTCGTGGCTTCACCGGCCATGGAGCGGTACTGGCGGATCGCGTCGCCATTTTGACGGGCAATGTTGACCCCGCCCGCGAACGTACCGATCCAGAGCATTCCGCTGTCGTCGTGAAGCATTGACCAAATCGAGTTGTTGCTCAGCCCCGAGGGGAGCGCTGGATCGAATCGGTTGTGCTCAAAGCGATGCGTGACAAGGTCGAAATGATCGAGGCCGCCGTTCTCGGTGCCCACCCACATGCCGCGCGCTCCGTCTTGCAAAAGCACGTGCACCGCATCGACAGAGAGGCTCTGCGCGTCGCTGGCCTGGTGTCGGAAGTACGTGAACTTTCCAGTGGCGCGCTCGAGACGCGCGAGGCCTGCGTCCAGCATTCCGATCCACAGGGCACCCTTTCCGTCGTCCAGAAACACGCGCACGTCTTTTCCAGGGAGCGCGGACGGCCCAATGGCCCAATCGCGAACGAGTGCCCCGTGCTCATTCAGCTCGCGAGCACCATGGTTCCTCGTTCCGATCCACAAGTGCCTTGCACCGTCCTCATAGATCGACATCACGTCGAGACCCGCGAAGAGATCGGGGCGGTACGGAATCGCCTTCTGGCGGGTGCGATCGAACTGGTACAGGCCGCGTTCGGTGCCGACCCACAACGTTCCCTGTGCTTCCGCGATGGCGTTGACGAGGACGCCGTCGCCGTGCGCGATCTCGACATTCGCGAAGGCGTCCTGCGCAACATCGTATCGGCTCAATCCAACCGCCGTACCGAACCACAGCGTCCCGTCGCTGTCTTTCCAGGAGGCGTCAACTCGACTGTCGCCGATGCTCGTCGAATCGTTTATCCGGTGGTGGTAGACGGTGAAGGTGGCACCGTCGTATCGATTGAGGCCCTTCCTGGTACCGAACCACATGAAGCCACGCGGGTCCTGCACCATGGTCTGGATCTGCGAGCTCGAGAGTCCGTCGTTGGGCGTGAGCTGACGGAGCTGGAGCGACTGTCCCTGGGCCAGGCATGACGCGCTCGCGCTCAGCGCGGCGAATAGAAGCGCCGCGCGTGTCATTCGACAGCGCGAGCCGGCATCGGCCCGCGGGGCAAGTGATCGCTGCATGGGCATAAGTGTCGGCACAATCAGGGATGTCCTTGATAAACATCCGGCTTGGATGGCTCAAACCCAAGTATTTGAGGGACATAGCGTTCCGTCGCTGTCCTACCGGCCGCATAGCGCCCCGTCGCGCGACAGTAGATTACATATGGGTTACCAATAGGAGACCGGTGACGATTGCGATCGAGTCTGCAGCGTTCGTGACGTCGAAGCTGTGTCGGCCGCCTTAGCGGCCGCTCTTCGCCCCGCCACGCGCGATTGCCAGGTCGCGACCGGTTGCGAGCGTCCATGGATGCGTGACACCCACATGCTGCGAGTACGCCGCATAGCTGTTGGATAACACGCGTTCCGCATCGCGCGGCTTACGCAGCGCCAGCAACGTTTTGCCGAGCGCAGCCTCTAGTTCAGCGACGCGCAGGTCAGTGGGCCCGTATCGCTGTCGAGCCGGGACGACCACAGCCTCGAGAAGCGAGTCAGCCTGCGCGGCGCGCCCGGAAGCCAAAAGCATCAATGCGCGATATGCCTGGACCTTGGTGTAGTAGCGATCCGATGGCGGCATTCGGCCCTCGAGAATTGCGAGGCCGCGATCGGTTTCGGATTGCGCGCGCTTGAGATCGCCCATTTGGCGATGTACGCCGCCAAGGTGCACCCAATTGAGCCCCGCGTCCGGATGTGTCGGGCCCTCCAGGTTGTCGACCATACGGCTCTCGACCACCAGGAGCGACTCGGCCATCGTTACTCGTCCCGTGGCTTCGAGAACGAGCGCCAATCCGCCAAGGCTCGACGCACGCTCCGAAAAGTCACGCGGCTCGAGCGCTGTGTACATGCGCAGCGACTCGCGATACCACCGCTCGGCGCCCGCGAGATCGCCCATTGTAGCGCGGACATCGCCAAGTTCGCCCAGCACCAGGGCGACGGCGGGGTGCACAGGGCCGACGACCTGGCGCGCGATGGTGAGTGTCTGCTGAAGCAGGCTCTCCGCGCTGGCGAAATTATGCTGCGCCAGGCGCGCGAGTCCGAGATCGTTGAGGCTGTGCGCGCACACATGCGCGGTGTCAGCGCGCTGGCTGTGCGTCTCACACAAGCGCAGCGCAGCGGCAAACAACGTGTCAGCGGCGCGGCTGTCACCACTTCCCAATTGCGCCAGTCCGAGGTCACGGAAGTCTTCTGCGATGTCCGGCACGGGCGACGCGCCGAGTTGCATGTCCAGCTGCAGGGCGCGAATGGCTTGGTCTTTGGCAGGCGCGTAACGCGACATCGACGCGAACGTCTGTCCAAGCACTTTCCGCACGGCGACTTCCACTGCCGGTTCCGCGGCGAGATCGACTCCTGCGCGAGCCGCAGCGTCATCCAGCACCTCCGACAAGGTCACACGCGCGCGCGTCGTCTTGACCCACCGCGTGTCCGCTGACGAGAGTACTTGCCGAAGAAATCCGTTCACGCGCGCGGTCTTGGCACGTTCGATTCCCAGGCGATGCGCTTGCGTGGCCGTCACCACCGTGCCTCCCACGAGTGCGACGACGGCGACGACGGCGGCGGCGACACTTATCCAATGACGACTGATGAATTTGCGAGTGCGGTAACCGACGCTGTCTGGCTGCGCGAGCACTGCGCGCCCGTCCAGAAACCGGCGAATGTCTTCGGCGAGCTGCTCGGCGGATTCGTAGCGGCGTCCGGGGTCCGCGCGGAGCGCCTTGCCGACGATGTTATCGACCTCACCAGAGAGCCGATGACGCAGCCGTGCGACGCTCGATTCGCCGGCGTGCTCCGCGGCGTTTATCGTGGCCACCACGCTGGGCAGCGGCGCTCCGTTCTCGACGGCCTGCAGCAGTGCGAACGGGGAGCGCGACGGAGTGTCGAACGGCCGTCGGCCAGCCGCGAGTTCGTAGAGCACGACGCCCAACGAATAGACGTCGCTGGCAACCGACGCAGGTTCGTCGCGCAACTGCTCAGGGCTCGCGTATTCGGGCGTGAGCTGGCGTGGAACGGTGTGCGTAGTGGGTGCGGCAGCGCCGTCTTGTGCACCCAGCAGTTTGGCGACGCCAAAGTCGAGCAGCTTCACGCTGCCGTCGTCGGCCACCAGCATGTTGGCCGGCTTGAGATCGCGATGCACAATCAGTTTGCCGTGCGCGTGATGCACGGCCGCGCACACCTGTACGAACAGGCGCATCCGATCCCGAATGCTCAGTCGTCGCGCGTTGCAATAGTCGGTGATGTGTTCTCCGTCGACGTACTCCATGATGAAGTACGGCTCCCCACGCGACGTGGCTCCGCCGTCGAGCAGGCGCGCGATGTTGCGATGTTCCAGCGCCGCGAGGATCTGGCGCTCGCGCCGAAACCGCGTCGCCATGCCGCTTACGCCGAGTTGCGAGCGAATGAGCTTGACCGCAACGCGCTGATCGAACAGGCCGTCCTCGCGCACGCCTTCGTATACGGTGCCCATGCCGCCGGATCCGATCACACGCGTCAGTCGATACTGCGCAACAACGTCGCCAATTCTTTCTTCACCTTCCGAGGAATCACCAAGGGACAGTGACGACAAGTCCAGGTGAAAACTCTCGGACCGATCCGCGGAGAGAAGGCGCAGTACCTCATCGCGCAATGCATCGTCGCCATTGCTTTCGCGCGTGACGATCTCGTGCCACGACGCCGGCGGTTGATCCGCCGCGCACTCGAACACGGCGCGACTGCGCTGCAGTCGCCGAGTGGCCTCGGCCGGGGCTTCTACAGGTCTGGGTTCAGTTCGCACGCGAGCCATGCCTTTGCGAACCGCCAGTCCCGCTTGACCGTCGCTGGCGAGATGCCGAGGATGTCCGCCGTTTCCTCGACTTCAAAGCCGCCAAACACGCGGAGCTCGACGACGCGCGCTTGTCGCGCATCGAGCGTAGCGAGTCGTGCCAATGCATCGTCGAGTGCGAGGAGATCGAGTGTGCCGTGTTCGTCAACGCCATGTGCAGCGATGGACACGAGCGTGACGCGCACGCCGCCATCGCGCTTTGCCGCGTGACGCTCGCGCGCGTACTCGACGAGCAGGCGTCGCATGGATTGCGCGGCAGCGCCCAGAAAGTAGTTGCGGTTGGCCCAGCCATCCTGACGCTGGCCTGCGAGCCGCAAGAAGGCCTCGTGCACGAGGCCGGAGGTATCAAGCGTGTGCCCCTCGCGTTCACCGCGGAGCAACCGGCGTGCAATGAGGCGGAGCTCCTCGTACAGCTCCGCCGACAGTTGTGCCGTGTCCTCGGGGGACGGCGGCGGCGATTCCGCGTTCCCGCTGTCCTTCGGGTCGGGCAATGGCAAATTTTCAGGTGGCACGGCACTCTGGACGGAGACGCCCCGCTACGCGCGGGTCGCGTGGGCGCAAAGGTATGCCCCCGCTCGTGCACCGTCGAGATTCGTCCCTGATAACGCTGCGCCACGGCTCGGTGAATGGCGATGCACCACCGAGCCTGCGCCTCCGCTCCGCTCACGAGTGCTTTCGTCGACACTACAAGGAGTGCCAGTTGCTCTGCATCCGAGACTCTGGGGCCGTGATCAACTGTTCCGGCGCCGGAGTCGAATACCACCGATCGCGATGACGCCCATTCCGAACAAGCCCAGCGTTGCTGGCTCTGGCGTTGGCGTCACGTCCTGGTCGATCACCGTCCGCGTGAAATTGCACTGTACGTCCCGGCCGGTGCAGTTCCGCCAATCGGGCTGACTGTGCCGAACAAAAAGTCGAAACTGGTGCCGGGCTGCAGCGAGAAATTCGAGAGACCGAGGAAGCAGCCAACGTTCGGGTCGGTGCAGTACGAGAAGTTGAAGTTGTACGCCCCCGACCCACCGCATCCGCCGAAGAACGAACCCGAGCACTCGAGCGAGTAGGTCGTGCTGGCACTGATGTAGTTTGGCGCGTTCGGATCAAACACGCCGTTGTACTGCTGGCCGTTGAGGAAATACGTGCCTGTGGTCGGGAGATTCGCGGCTCCCAGGCCGAAGCTCGTCGCGGGCGAATTGCCGTCGAAGACGAATGCGGACGCGTTTGGGTCGAGGGCCAGCCGAAGGAAGATGTCGAAGGAGGAATGCGTGTTTCCGGTTCCTGTCGGCGATACGAACGAGATGCTGAGGCCCGGAATCGATGACCTGGGCTGTGCGGCGGCCGTGGCGAATGGAGCAGAGAAAACCGCAAAACCAGCGAGGGCAAGAATTAATCGTCGAACCATGCGCAACCCCCAGAGATGTCTGTGAGCCCAACCGTCCACTCGGCGTTGAGTTGGAACGCGATGCGCTCGTTTACGTACCTGGGCCGTCGCCACGTATGGAGATGAGGGCCTCACGGGGGTATGCGTATTTTCTTGCGAGCACGGCTCATCAGTGCAGCGACGCGCACAAAACAGGGGCGATTCCGGCGGCGAACGCTTGCCGAGTTGACTGATATCGGCAACGTCGCCATATCCGTGCACCGCCGCACGGCGGTATTCACTACCTCGAGGCCCACAATGCGCATCCGAATTTCTATTGCCGCGGTCATCGCCGGCGTCGCCATTTCGACCACACCGTCCGCTTGTGTCGCTCAGCAAGCGAGCACCGACGGACCGTACAAGGTCCTGCTCCGCGCGCGCGTTGGCGGTGAGGGGGGCACCGATTACATCCATGCGAGCGCGCTCGACGGCCGCCTCTACATCACACGGAACGCGGTGCGCGCCGTTCCGGCAACGGACAGCACCCCAGCCCGAGAGGCCATAGCGGGTCGCGTCACCGTATTCGATTTGAAGACCCTCAAGCCACTGGGCGAAATTCCCAATGGCGGCGGCAACGGTGCCGTCGTTGACGCGAAATCATCGCATGGCTTCGCCAGCAGTCATCCGGACCTCAGCATGTTCGACACGAAGTCCATGCAGATGATCAAGACCATCGATCCCAACGCCGACAATCCGTCGGCGAATCCCAAGTTCAGCGCCGATGGCATCTACTTCGACCCATCAGACGAGCGCGTGTACATCGGCAGTCATCCGACGAAAGAGCTGATCGTTCTCGACTCGCACGACGGCAAGGTGCTCGGCAAGATCGACCTCGGCGGTATTCCGGAGCAGACCATCTCCGATGGCAAAGGGACTCTGTATGCGGTCCTCCAGGATTCTGCGGGAAGCGTAGCCGTCGTTGATCAGAAATCCATGAAAACCACCAAGCGCTTCGCGCTTGGTGATATTGGCCGATGCAACGGGCTCGCGCTGGATGCAAGGAACAGCATCCTCTTTGCTGCGTGCGCACAAGGAAGAACGCCAGGTCAGCCGCCGCAGTCCGTGATGATGATCCTGGACGCCAGGGATGGACACATCCTTGCGCAATTGCCTCTCGCCGGCTCATCCGATGGCGCGGCGTTCAATCCGAATACGATGGAAGCATTCAGTTCGCAGGGCAACGGAACGCTGACTGTCGTGAAGGAGACAAGTCCGACAACGTTTGTGGTTGAGCAGAACCTGCAAACGATGAACGGCGCGCGCACCATGACCCTCGATTTAACGACGGGCAACATCTACGTCATGAGCGTCGAACGCGGGCCCGCGCCGCCGGCACCGGCTGGTGGCGGCCGCGGTGGCCAGGCACCGGCGATCCCTGGGTCGTTCACGGTTTTGATGATTGGAAAGTAGGCCGGTCGGTGGCACTTTGCTCGTTGGTCGCGAGTGGTGGTCTGCGCGCGCGACTCGGCGTGCTGCGTGTGGTTGCCGTACTGCTCGTCGTCGCGTGTGCGGGTGGCGGTAGCGTTTCGCTCCCCGGACCGACGGCCGTGCCCGACATTCGATCTTACCCGCCGCTTCCGAACGACGCCGCACCTGGTGCGTCCGCCAGCGCGCTGGCTACGGCAACCGCCATTGGCCGCGGCGTGAACTTTGGCAACATGCTCGAGGCTCCCACAGAAGGTGCGTGGGGTCTAACCGTCACAGACGATTTCATCGACAAAGCCGCTGCTGCTGGCTTCACGTCGGTGCGTGTGCCGGTACGCTGGAGCAATCACGCAAGCATCGACGCCCCGTTTACGATTGATGCCACCTTCATGGGGCGTGTCGAAGCTGT
>JBDTXZ010000060.1:0-9806 GCA_040005935.1 bacterium
CCGTGGCGCTGTTCGCTGGTCGGGACGGTATGGCGACGACGAGCCAGCTGGTGCACGATGCCGCTGGGTCGCTCGCACCCTCAGGGATACTCGCGCTGGAGGTGGACGTACGCCGCGCGGCGACGGTGGCGGAACTTGCCGCCTCGCACGGCGCATACGTCGACGTCCGCATTTTGCTGGACCTCACCGGCCGCGAACGATTCGTGGTCGCACGACGACGGGAGGAGTAGTCGGATGATCGAAGACAAGGCGAAGGAATTGGGTCGGCTTATTGGGCAGAGCCCCGAATACAAGGCCGTCAAGCGCGCAAACGATATGCTCGGCGACGATAAGGAAGCAGTCGCCCTGCTCAAGAAGATGGAGCAGCTGCGACTCACTGCGCAGCAGATGATCCAGCGCGGCGAGCGTCCGACGGAGGAGATGGAGAAGGAGCTGGACGCGCTGCTCACCCAGGTGCAGGGCCAATCCGTGTATCAGCGTCTTGTCTCGGCGCAGGAAAACTTTGACAAGACGATGACGCGAGTGAACGACTGGATCGTGGACGGCATCGAGAAGGGCGCGCAGAGCTCGATCATCACGCTGGGCTGATGGCGTGACGCGCGGCGCGGAGCAGGGCCGTGTGATTGTCTTCGAGGGCGGCGAAGGTTCGGGCAAGTCGACGCAACTTCGCCACCTCTCCGCCATGCTGACGGAGCGCGGCGTCGCACACGTCTGCTTGCGTGAGCCGGGTGGAACTCCGCTCGGCACCGAAGTCCGCAGAATCCTGCTCGATCGCGCATCGGACATCGAGCCGCGCGCGGAAGCGCTGCTGTTCATGGCGTCGCGCGCTCAGCTTGTGCAGCGGGAAATCCGACCCGCCGTCGCACGAGGCGATGTCGTGCTGCTCGATCGGTTTTTTCTTTCGACGTATGCGTATCAGATTGCGGGGCACGGTCTTCAGGAAAGCGACATCCGCAATGCGAACCAGTTTGCGACGGACGGGTTGGTGCCCGACCTGACCATTCTCCTTCGCTTTCCGGCGCTCGAGGGTCTGGACCGCGCTGCCATTCGCGCATCAGCGCACGATCGGATGGAAGCCATGGGCGAGTCGTTCCATGGGCGTGTGGCCGCTGCGCTCGCGATATTTGCGGAACCGGAGTGGCAAGCGGCACACCCGGAGTGCGGTCCAATCGTCTCAGTGGACGCAGCGGGCACCGAGGACGTAGTGTCGAAACGCGTGTTGGCCGCGGTACGGCGTCAGTGGCCCGAAACGTGAGTATTGCCTCAACCAGATGAAGAACAGGAACATCGCCGCCGCCGCCGTGCTTTCGAGCGCACTCGTCACCGGTGGGTGGCTGATGGAGCATGGCTCGCATGCGCCCACGCACGACCGGTCGTCAGGCGTTCACCTGTTTGACGAAGTATTGCAGCACGTCAAGCGCGACTTCGTCGACACCCTGCAGGACTCACTCCTGTATCGGCGCGCCATCGACGGAGCATTGCGTGAGCTGCACGATCCGCACACGGTGATGCTCGATGCACGCCGGCTTACGCGACTCGACGAAAGCACGAGTGGACACTACGCCGGCGTCGGCATCCAAATGGACGTGCGCGACAGCGGCGTGACAGTCATCGGGACAATGCCTGCTTCGCCTGCAGAACAGGCCGGCCTGGCCACGGGTGATCGCATCGTGATGATAGACGGAAAGTCGACGCTGGGACTCACCTCCGAGGAAGCGCTCAAGTCCCTTCGCGGCGCAGCAGGCACGACGGTGCACCTTATCGTCGAAAGGGCGGGAACCGCCGAGCGTATGCCGTTTACGCTCGTGCGCCGATCCATCGAGGTGAATCCCGCCCAGCACGCCTTGCTCCTGCGTGACAGCGTGGGCTACGTAAGCCTCGCCGTGTTCAGTACCGCCGCGGCCGCCGACCTAACGCATGCCATCGATTCGCTCCGCGGGGCAGGCGCGAGATCGCTCGTGCTGGATCTGCGCGGCGATCCCGGCGGATTGCTTGGGCAAGGCATCGACGTCGCGGACCTCTTTCTCGACACGAACCAGCAAATCGTGGCAACCCGCGGCCGGAGCGCCGAGGAGACGCACGTCTTCGCGGATCGCGCTCCACAACGGTGGGCCGACATGCCCGTTGTCGTCCTCACGGACAGCTCGTCGGCATCCGCGAGTGAGATCGTCGCCGGCGCGCTGCAGGATCACGATCGCGCGCTCATCGTCGGGACGGCGACGTATGGGAAGGGAAGCGCGCAGCGAGTGTACCGCATCGGGGGCCGCGGACTCAAGCTGACCACAGCACGGTGGTTTACACCGAACGGGCGCAGCATCGATCGTCCACGTGTACGCGCCGCTGACGACGGTGGCGGCGCGCCGCCGCGAAACGACTCGGTGCCCCCACGGCCGAAATTCAAGACCGACGCCGGACGCGTTGTGCTTGGAGGTGGCGGCATCGTGCCCGATGTCGAAGTCGCCAATCGTACCGTTTCCCCAGCGGACAGGGCTCTCCAACGTGCACTCGGCGCACGGGTGCCGCGCTTTCGTGACGCGATTACAGACTACGCGCTGTCAGTCAAGGCGTCACACGCGGTGAGCGATCCAAATTTCGACGTAACACCCGCAATGCGCGACGAGTTGTATCGGCGCATGGAGTCGCGTGGCATCACCGTGAGTCGCGTGGTTTACGACTCGTCCAGCGCGCTTGTCACACGCGCGCTGGCTTCGCAGTTCTCACGGTACGTGTTCGGCCCGCAAGCTGAGTTTCTTCGCGGCCTGCGCGACGACTCGGCGTTGGCGCGCGCCGAAACATTGCTCCGCGGCGTGCATACGCCGAAAGAGTTACTCGCGCGCGCGACACTCGCCACCAAGTAAGAGGCCGATGCGCATGCACATTCGCGCGGCCACCATGAACGACGCGCGGGCAATTCGTCGCCTCATCGATCAATACGTCGAGGATGGTACGCTGTTGCCGCGCACTGACGCGTTCATCGCATTGCACGCCGAGCATTTCCTGGTCGCAGAAGAGGACGGCCATCTCGTCGGATGCGTGCATCTCGACGAATACGCCCCAAGCCTGGCTGAGCTCCGATCGCTGGCGGTAGACGAGCATGAGAAGGGCCGAGGCGTGGGACGCGCCCTCGTGCTCGCCACAGAGGCGCTCGCGTCGCGCCGCGGATGTGCAACGCTCTTCGCCGTCAGCAACGACGAGGCGTACTTCAACCGCTTTGGATTTTTCCTGCGTCACATTCCGGAGCTGGATCGCGAGCGCAGCGAAGTGAGCCGCTACAAGGGTGTGTTCGCGAAGGATCTCGACGTGGTGTAGACCTTGCTTTGATGGTCTGGTCCATTCAACGATGGAGCCATTCGAATGTCTGAACGAAACAAACCGCACAACGGACGCGATGCCGTCGGCCACTTCAAGGTCCGCAAGGCTGATGTGGAGGATCTCGTGACCGATCCCCTCGGTGAAGATCACCTGCGTGACGATGTGCGATTGGGTGGCGCTGTTGAGGACATCGGCCCCACGGCCGGATTGCGCGGCGCTCACATCAGCAAACTCGTTCAGGAAAATCGGGAAGACATCAAGCGCACGGCAAAAGGAACAGGCTGAGCGCTCAGCTGTCCGCGTCGAGCTGCTTCACGAGCTTTTTCGGAGCAATGAGCCGATACGAGTCGTGAAGCAGCTCGGCGACTTCCGCCCAATCAGCATCGCCGTCGAGATAGATGCCGACCCATCCGCTGGGCCCGACATATGGCGGCACAAAGAATCGGGCAGGCGCGTCGCGTACCATGAATTGTTGATTGCCCGGCGCCGCCTTGCACCACACGGCGTGACGTCCTGCACCATGGTGGCTCGCCGCGGACGCGTACATCGCAAACAACTTGTTCTTTATGCGGAAGGTCGGCTCGCCCCACGCCTCCACCTCGTGGGCTTCGGGCAGGGCGAGACAGATCTTTCGTAAACGAAGCAGTGGACGTGGCGTCATTTGCGAATCGTGCGTACCGCCGCCGTTCAGCGCAAGCCGACCACCTCCGCAATGCCGTCGGCCAACGTGTCCAGGCGATCGAGCGCGCGATCGACCAATGCGTGAAGTCCTGTGCGACGCGTTGTCGAAAGCCGATGGGGTCGCGGTGGCAGTGGTGCCGATGTCGCGATTGCGGTCGACGGGCCTGATGGCGGAGGCGTCAGCGCGCCGTAGGGCTGCGTTTCTGGAAGTGATTCGTCCATGCCGGTAGCTCCAATAAAGGGAGACACCGAGTCGTACGTCACGCAACGTGCCGATGTGTCAGACCGCCGGCATCCTACTGCTCGACGACGCGCACGCCCTTTGGCGGAGTGAACACAAAGGCACTCGCGTCAACCGGCACGTTTGTCCTGAACGATGTCAGGCGTATTCGGCGTTGCACGCCATTCGCTTCCGACACTTCGAATTGCCGAATCGTCGCGTCGTCGTCGTCGATCCACACCGACGCAACCTTGAATTGCGCGCCAGCGGCAGATTTCGGAACGAGGTTGTAGCCGTGCGTTGGTCGACCGCTCACGACCAACGTCCCAACGGGATTGACCGTGTACTTCGAGCGCGGCGCTGTGAGAAACTGCGCGCTGATGTCCACGGTGCCTGTGCCGCCTGCACCTTGGACGGACTTGATCACCTGATCGGGCGCACTGCTTGGCAGATAGAGCCATACGAACTTTCCGTCGGCGACGATGCGGTCGTTCGCGGGATCGGCGAACGTCACGGCGAGCTTACCGGGGCGCTCCTGCTGATACTCGCCGAGCGCCGTCATCGTCCGCCCCGTGAGCGGGTTGGTGATGGTTTGCTCGAACGTCGCGCGGGCCGTCTTGACCTTGGCCCAAGCAGCAACCGCGCGATCGAGCAGGTCGGCCTGCTTCACGGACTTCGGCGTACTCGCTGTGGTGCTCACCGAGAGCATCGCTGCGAGGGCCAGCACATTTGTGGCGAGTGGAGTCATGCTCGTCTTACCCTCGTGCCACTGGCGCGGTTCCGGGAGACGATGAGATCGAACGTCCAATCGCGTCGGCAATCGCGCGGGTTTCGCGCACGAGTCTGGCGAGCTGATCGGGGTAGAGTGATTGACCGCCATCGGACATCGCGTTATCCGGGCTTGGGTGCATTTCAACCAGAAGCCCATCGGCGCCAGCGGCGATGGCGGCGCGACCCATCGGAATGACCTTGTCACGCAATCCGGTGCCGTGACTCGGATCAGCAACGATCGGCAAATGCGACAGCTTTTGCACGAGCGGAATTGCCGTTAAGTCGAACAGGTTGCGCGTTGACGGATCGAAACTCCGTATACCGCGCTCGCACAGGATCACCTGTGTGTTGCCCTCGGCAAGCAAGTATTCAGCGCTCAACAACAAGTCGACAATCGTCGCTGACATGCCGCGCTTGAGCAACACGGGCTTGCCAATTCGCCCGATGGTCCGCAGCAACGAGTAGTTCTGCATGTTGCGCGCGCCGATCTGGATGCAATCGGCAACCTCCGCAACGAGATAAGCACCTTCGTCATCCATTGCTTCGGTCACGATGGGCAGGCCGGTTTCCCGACGGGCAAGCGCGAGCAGTTGAAGGCCCTTCTTGCCGAGGCCTTGAAACGAATACGGCGAGCTTCGTGGCTTGAACGCTCCGCCACGCAACGCACTCGCACCCGCCTCGCGCACGTGATGCGCCGCGAGCACGATTTGTTCTTCGCTCTCGACGGAGCAAGGGCCAGCGATGATCGGAATGTCCTTTCCGCCGAACACGACGCCCGGCGCGATGGTCACGAGCGTGTTCTCCTGCCGCCATTCGCGCGACACCTGCTTGTACGGGCGCGAGACGTGGATGACCTCTGCCACGCCATCGAGTGACTCGAAGCGCGAGCCGTCGACGCGGCCGTCGTTGCCGACGAGCCCCACGGTCGTGCGCTGCGCGCCCGGCATGGGTCGCGCCTCGTAGCCCATCTCCGTAATGACTTCGACGACACGCGCGACGTGTGCATCTGTCGCGTCATTCAACATGACGACAAGCATTCAGCGTTCCTCGATTTCGAATACGTCCCCATCGCTTGCGAGCGATATTGGTCCGGCGTAGTGAGCCGCGACGGCCGCGCGCACATCGGTGCGCTCAACCGGCGGGTAGAAGTGCGTGAGCACCAGGTGCTTCGGCAATGCTGCGGCTGCCAAGGCACCGCATTGCTCCGGCGTGAGGTGCTCCGCGAACGCCATCGATGCGGGAAGCGAGCACTCGCACAGCAGCACGTCAGCGCCTCGCGCCCACTCGCCGAACATCGGATCGTACCCCGTGTCGCCAGTGTAGACGATGCGCCGCTGCCCACGTGTAATAGAATATGCCACACTTTCCACGCTATGCGGAACCTTTGTCGCGGAGAGCACCACACCGTCGCCAAGGTCCAACGTCGCCCCGGGCGCGACCTCCAAAACGGTAAGGTCGAAGCCGGGAGCCCGGAGCCACTCGCCAAACGCATCGGCGAGCCGACCAAGCAACGCGGTCGTGCCCTCAGGTCCGATCACGACGAGTGGAGTGCTGCGCCCGGGCAGGTCACCGTATTTCCACGCGAACACCAACGGTGCGAAATCAGCGATGTGGTCGAGATGAAAGTGCGTGAAGGCGACGTGTGTGATGTCTTGCCATGCAGCACCCTTTTCCGCGAGACGATGCGCGACGCCGCTGCCACAGTCCAACAGGATCCGCAGCGCACCAGCTTCCACCAGGTGGCCAGCACACGCGCGCTCGGCTGAGAGAGCGATGGTCCCAGTGCCGAGTGTCGTGAGACGCATCTAGCGACCGAGGAAGATGATCTTCTTCACCGTCGCCGCTTCACCGTCCGCCTTGAAGCGGAGCAAATACACACCGTCCGGCACTACGCGCCCGTTGTCCGCCGTACCGTCCCACGCCAGTGCAGGATCGCAGCCGCTCGAATTCAACACGTGCAGACGCCCGTAGCGTCCGGCCTTCAACTCGCTGGGCAGTGTGCCAGGAATCATGGTCTTCACCAGGTGCCCACGCAGGTCGAGGATCGTGAGCTCGACGTGGGTGCTGATCCGCAGGTCGAACCACACGCACGTGGTCGCGGACGACGGTGCGGGAAACGGGTTCGGAAAATTCTGGTACAGCAGCGTTTTCACGACGGCCTCTGTCGGCTCGATCGTGAATGTCGACGGGCCCACGGCCACCGCGCTATCGGTCGGTAAACCGTTCGGCAGTCGCGCGACGACCTTCCAGCGATACGAGGTGTTCGCGTCAAGATCGAACGGCCACGTAAAGACCGTATCGACGATTCCAGATTGCGATCGCGTCACCTGCGAACCAGCGCGCTCCGTGATAAACAATTCGTACACCCACGGGCCGGGAGGAAGTGAGACCGTGGCGCTGCTCCAGGAAAACGTGGGTCGACGCTCCAGAATCACTGACGTCATCCCGCTCGGTGACACTGCGCGAAGGCGAGGGCCCGTGTGGCCCGCAAATGTTCGCGCTGTTCCAATCGCAATCCCATTGCGGTCGAGCACCGTCGCTTCCGCATAGATGTCGCGATTCTCGGGAAGCAACTTGATCGTGCCGAACCGCGGCTCGTCCCCGACGATCGTGGAGTCGTAGACGACAAGGCCAAAAGCCTCGTCGAGCGCCAGGCGCAGGCGAATTCGCCGCGGTGCCGAGGAAAAATCAAAGTTGACAGCGCGAACGGTGATCAACGGTGCCGCCGGAAACGGAACGTCCGGCGGCAGTTCGATGCGCACCTGGCTCTGCGCGTATGCGGAGCGCGGCAAAACGACGCAAGCCATCAAAGCGAGTCCCGCCGCAACAGCGCGGCACACTCGATTGCTACCGAGGCGCCTCACGATACGGCGGCTTCTTCCTCCGCCATTGGTACCTCGGCGGACATCGTGGGAGGCACCGCTTCCGTCGACGGTCCCTTCATTCGGACGCTGACGAGCGACGACACACCGGGCTCCTGCATTGTCACGCCATAGACAGCGTCACCCGCCTCGGTCGTCGTACGAGGGTTGTGCGTAATGACGATGAACTGCGTGCGACTCTTGAACTGATTCAACATCTTCACGAACCGGCCCACGTTCGCATCGTCGAGCGGCGCGTCCACTTCGTCGAGCAGGCAGAATGGACTTGGTTTCGTGAGGAAGATGCCAAAGAGCAGCGACAGGGCGACAAGCGCCCGCTCTCCGCTCGACAGCAGGTTGATACGCTGTGTCTTCTTTCCACGCGGAGACGCGTGGATCTCGATGTCGCAGTCCAATGGCGCATCGCGATTCTCGAGACGCAGGTCGCACTCGCCACCACCGAAGAGCGACATGAAGATCTCACGGAAATTCACGCGCACTTGTTCGAACGTCGCCATGAAGAGCTCGCGCGCGGTGGCGTCGATCTCCTTGATGGCCTGAAGCAGCGAGGCCCGCGCCTCGAAGAGATCGGTTCGCTGCGCCACGAGGAAGTCATGACGCTTGACGGTTTCGTCGTGCTCTTCGATCGCCAGCACGTTGACTGGACCAAGCTGATCGAGCTGGCGACGAAGATCATCCGCTTCGGCCTTGAGCGTTTCGTCATCCAGGTCCATCGGCGGTACTTCGGCGATCATCTCGTCGAGCGGGCGCTTCCACTCTGTTTCGAGTCGTTCGCGAATCGCCAGGCGGCGACCGGACAGTTCGGTGAATCGAAGTTCTGAATGATGCAGCTCGTCGTTGACCGCGCTGGAGCGACGACGCACTTCGCTCAACGCCGCTTCGGTGGCGGCGAGGGTCTCGTCGGCCATCCGCACCGCACTCTCGGCGTCGGACAAGCTCGTCTCACCGTCGCTGAGCGTGGCCTCTCGCGTTTCGAGATCCAACGCCCACACGGCCATTTGCTCCGCGAGTGCACTATCGGATTGCGCGAGCTCACTGAGCTCGGTCCGCAGCTGCGCGAGCCGTTGCGATGCGGTGGCAACTTCCTGCGAGAGCCGACGCTCACGGTCGACGGCCATCTGCACACGCGCACGCGCCTGCGCTTGCTCCACCTGCCACTTCGTGCGCAACTCGCGCGCTTCTTCCTGTCCATGTTCGGCCGCTGCGGCGCGCAGGCGCGCCTCGGCGATCACCTGCTCGCGCGCCATGGCTTCGCCGGCGAGCGTTGCCGCGTCTGCATCGAGCGCGCTGCCACGCTCACCAAGCTCCGCGCGACGCGCGTCGAGTCGATCGGACAATGCGGCGGCGTCCAATGATTCCTTCGTTGCGCGAGCGACGCGACGTCCATGCTCCGCATGCTTTTCCATTGCGGCACGTGCTTGTTGTTGCGCGAGTGACGACGCTTCAGTCGCCTCTTGCACGCGGCGCTCACTGAGGGTCAGCGCTTCACGCATTTCGTCGGCCGTTTGCGACGCGACCTGGCGCGCTTCCTCGAGCCTCGCGAGGTCGATGCGCAGCTCCGCGAGTTCAGCGCGGCGGCGAAGGGGACCCGGACCTGCCGTCGTGCCCGGGAGCCAGACTGCGCCCCGCGCGTCGACGAACGCGCTTCCCTCATCCACCGCGTGCACGTGGCCGAGCAGGTTGCGCACCCACGCA
The DNA here is from genome assembly GCA_040005935.1 of bacterium. GTDB lineage: Bacteria > Gemmatimonadota > Gemmatimonadetes > Gemmatimonadales > Gemmatimonadaceae > AG11. The sequence goes on from JBDTXZ010000060.1 coordinate 9,562, forward strand.
CGCGCAGGCGCGGCGGCATTTACGAGGTGTGCGAGTGCGTCCGGCAGCGGCTCGCCGGCCGCATCCTCCGTCATCGCGTCGAGCGGCAGGAGCAGGAGCGGCCCCGGATGCGCCACGGAGTGCCACACCCGCACCGCATCGGCCACGGCGCTGTTGCGCACGAGCACTGCATGCACAGAGTTGCCGAGAAACTTCTCGACCAATAGTGCGGAACCTTGGTCAGCGCCGATGAAATCGGAGAGCGG
>JBDTXZ010000061.1:0-9774 GCA_040005935.1 bacterium
GGCCCATTCACTCGGCGTGCTTGGTGCGACCGGACGCGGAATTGCGGAGCAGGCGCATGTGGATCGTGTGGATGTGGACATCCTGATGGGCACATTGAGCAAGACACTTGCAAGCTGCGGCGGATATGTCGCAGGCAGCGTTGCGCTTGTGGAATATCTCAAGTACACGGCACCCGGGTTCGTATACAGCGTGGGCATCACTCCCCCGAATGCGGCCGCAGCGTTGGCGGCGTTGCGGATCCTGCGCGCGGAGCCGGAGCGCGTGGGGCGCCTGCGGGCGAATGCCGACGCCTTTGCGGCGTACGCGCGCGAGGCGCAACTCGACATCGGCAACAGCGCTGGCACCGCTGTGATTCCCGTGATCGTTGGAGACTCGATGCGCGCCGTGCGAGTCTCACAAGCGCTGTTCGAACACGGGATCAACGTGCAGCCGATGATCAGCCCCGCCGTCCCGAACGATGAGGCGCGGCTACGGTTCTTCGTGTCGAGCGAGCACACGGATGAGCAACTGCGAGAGGCCGTACGCGCGACGGCCAACGCGTTGCGTGCGATCCCAGCGGATTCGGGTGTGCCTTCGAGGACCGCGGAGTAATGCCTTGAGCCCGTGCTGTACGCGCGGCTGAGTGTAACAGCGGTCACAGTTTCGGCCTAACCGCAGAGGGACGCGGAGGAGCAGAGGGCGCAGGGGAATGCTTTTACGCCTTTCCGCCGCGTACCTCTGCGCCTCTGCGAACCTCCGCGGTTCAAAATGGACTTGGTCTCTACTCGTAGAGGGCGCTCTTCACAGGTTCGAAGGGTCCAGGACTTTGCTACGGTGCTGTCCCATGACCCTGGCCCCCGCGAACGCCAGCAGCCCGGTTGCGACACCGGCGAGTACGTCGACTGCATAGTGGTATCCCCCATACACCGCTCCCAACGCGAGACCCGCCGCGAGCACCGCGACCACGACGCCAACTCGCTTCTGGTCCCGGAGTGCACACAGCGCCGCGACGACCGACGCTGCCACATGCGACGACGGAAACGCCGTCCCGCGCGACGATCCCGACTCGAGCAACCGCACCACGATCGCGCGTATCGGTCCAGATGGTGCCATCGATGGTCCGTGCATGAACCGCGGCCCATCGACCGGAACGATCGCGTACGCGACGAAGCACATTGCGTACACAACAACCAGAGCGAGCACGGTCGCCGCAAATGCCTGGCGTGCACCGCGAAGCCACAGCAGGGCAGGCGGCACATACACGAGCGCGTAATACGAGAGGTAGCAGAGGTGTAGTAATTCGCTCAGCGCCCCCGATGGCCAAAGGCGAGCGAGCGAGGCCGACGGGTCGAAGGGGAACAGCGCGGACTCCCAACCGGCAACCAGCGCGTCGGCGTGCGACTGACCCACTGCCTCGATGATCCAGCGTAGCTCCACATACAGGAATGGCCCTAACGCCAACGGAATCCAGTCGCGCACTGCCCGCGTACCTCGGCCGCGCGCCGCACTCGCCACCAACACCAGCGCTGCGAAGTGGGCAATTACGGCCACCCACGAACCGCCAGCCACGCCCCACCGCACAAGTGGCACGAGCGTCGCGAGGAGATACGCGACCAGTATGAGGAGCGAGAGGCGGCCTATTGCCTCGTCGTTCGTCAGGTTCGTCTGTACTGCCCGCGTGCGTCTTGCAAGTGGTCCGCTCATGGAAGCAGAGTATTACCTTTGCGCCTTGAACACGGTAGCCATCAACCAAACGACGTCTGTGACTCTCGAAATCATCATCGTCGATACACGACGGGATCTGCGCCGCTTCGTGGACCTGCCGTGGCAGATCTACAACGAGAAGGACCACCCGCATTGGGTGCCTCCGCTCCGGATGACCGTACTCGACGCGCTCGACCGCAAGAAGCCGTTCTACAAGGACGCCGAACGCGAGTTGTTTCTCGCCATCCGCGATGGCCGCGTCGTCGGGAGGATTGCGGCCATCGAGAATCGAGCCCACAACCGGTTCCATCAGGATCGCGTCGGATTCTGGGGATTCTTCGAAAGCGTGGACGACCAGGACGTCGTTGATCGCCTCTTTGCGGCGGCCGGAGCGTGGCTCGCTGCGCGGAACCTTGACGTCATGCGCGGTCCGGTGATGCCCAGCACGAACTATGACTGTGGACTCCTGGTCGACGGATTCGACGTCGAGCCAACGTTCATGACACCGTGGAATCCGCCCTCGTACGCCATGATGATGGAACGCGCCGGTCAGACGAAGGCAAAAGATCTTGTGGCGTACTACATCCCGATGGCGGACGAGCGCTTTGCACTGCCGGCATCATTTGTCACGTTCGCGGAGCGTGCCAAGACGCGCACGGGCCTCGCCTTTCGCGACCTCGATCTTGCTCGGTGGGACGCGGAGCTCGAACTGTGCTGGGATGTCTACAACGCGGCCTGGGAAGAGAACTGGGGCTTCGTACCAATGACGAAGGACGAGTTTGTCCTGATGGCGAAAGACCTCAAGCCCCTGCTGATCCCGCAGTTTGCGTTCATCGCCGAAGTGAACGGGCAGCCCGCTGGCTTCATGCTCATCGTACCTGACTTCAATCAGGTGCTGAAGCGCATCAAGAACGGGAGACTGTTCCCAACTGGTGTCTTCAAGCTGCTGCTCGGAAAGTCGAAGCTTCGCAGCGGCCGCGTGATGGCACTTGGCATCAAGCGTCAGTTCCGGACGCGCTCCATCTTTCCGCTCTTCGTGCACGAGTCCTTTCGTCGTGGCCGCGCATACGGCGCCGTCGGGGCGGAAGCGAGCTGGATTCTCGAGGACAACGAGTTGTTGCTCGGTCCCCTCCGCGCGATTGGTCTCACGGAATCTCGGCGGTGGCGCATTTACGATGGACCAACCTCGACGTTGCGCTGAGTGTCCACGATTCTCGTGACTGGTGGTGCAGGATTCATCGGGTCCGCCGTGGTCCGACGGCTGCTCGCTGATCGCGAGCACAGAATCGTGAACCTCGACGCGCTCACGTATGCGGGAAACCTCGATTCAATTCCGGGTGCGGAGGAGGACCCGAACTACGTGTTCGAGCACATTAATCTGCTCGACACCCGAGCCGTTGTGCGTTGCTTCAACGAGCATCGCCCTGACGCGGTGCTGCATCTTGCTGCGGAATCGCATGTCGATCGTTCGATCGACGGGCCGGCGGCGTTCGTCATGACGAACATCGTTGGCACATTCAATCTTCTGCAAGCCGGATTGGACTATTGGAGATCACTCACGCCCTCCGCAGCAGATGCCTTTCGATTCGTGCACGTCTCGACGGACGAGGTCTACGGGTCGCTGGGGCCTACCGGGCAGTTTACAGAATCAACGGCGTACCATCCCAATTCGCCGTACTCCGCTTCCAAGGCCGCGTCTGATCATTTCGCTCGTGCGTGGTTTCACACATATGGATTCCCTGTCATCACGACGAACTGTTCCAATAACTTTGGACCATTTCAGTTTCCGGAAAAGCTCATTCCGCTGGTCACGCTCAATGCGCTTGCGGGCCGGCCACTACCCGTTTACGGCCGCGGAGAAAATGTGCGAGATTGGTTGTTCGTGAACGATCACGTTGACGCGTTGCTCGCTGTGCTTGGTCGCGGCCGTCCGGGCGAGACGTACGCCATTGGCGGACGGAGCGAGCGTCGGAACATCGATGTCGTGCACGCCATCTGCGAGTTGATAGACGAGTTACAACCGCAGCGCGATGGACAGCCCACCGCCTCGCTAATCCAATTTGTGCAGGATCGGCCCGGACACGACCTTCGCTATGCGATCGACTCGAGCAAGCTCGAACGCGAACTCGGCGTCGTACCACGGGAATCCTTCGAGACCGGCCTGCGGAAGACCGTGCATTGGTATCTCGAACATCACACATGGTGCGACCGCGTGCTCTCTGGAGCATATCGTCGCGAGCGACTGGGGCTCGGCGTGACGGAGATCGCGTCCTGATGGCGCGGCGCGGAATCATCCTGGCCGGAGGCTCTGGGACACGCCTGCATCCCATCACGCTCGTGGTGAGCAAGCAACTGCTGCCGGTGTACGACAAGCCGATGATCTATTATCCGCTCTCCACGCTGATGCTCGCGGGAATCCGGGACATCCTCCTCATCTCGACACCCGCCGACTTGCCGCGGTTCACCGCGCTCCTTGGCGACGGAAGCCAATGGGGCGTCAACTTCAGCTACGCAGAGCAGCCAACCCCAAACGGGTTGGCGCAAGCATTCGTCATCGGGCGCGAGTTCCTCGGCGACGAGAACTCCGCACTCATCCTCGGCGACAACATTTTTTACGGCACCGGACTGGTACAGCAGGTTCGCCGTGCCGCGCAGAACGAGAGCGGAGCAACCGTGTTCGGCTATCACGTGCGCGATCCCCAACGATACGGCGTTGCCGAGATGGGGCCGGATGGCGAAGTGCTTGGCATCGAAGAAAAACCTGCGGTGCCTCGTTCCAATTATGTCGTGACTGGATTGTACTTCTACGATGCGCAAGCACCCGACATTGCTCGCGACCTGCGTCCATCTCGGCGCGGAGAGTACGAGATCACCGATCTCAACCTCGAGTATCTTCGACGGGGACAGTTGCGCATGGAGTTGATGAGCCGAGGGTCAGCCTGGCTGGATACGGGCACGCACGATTCCCTGCTCGAGGCGTCCGCGTTCATTCAGACAATAGAGAAGCGTCAGGGCCTGAAGGTCGCGTCGCCGGAGGAAATTGGCTGGCGCATGGGCTGGATCGACGACGCGCAGCTCGCGGCGCTGGCGGAACCCCTGCGAAAGAGTGGATATGGCGAGTACCTCGTCGGCCTGACGCGCGAGCCTCGTGGAGACCACCAGCCATGAGCGTCTTGCCACCCCACGCGTCGGGCGTCCGCGTGATCGAGCCACGTGTCTTCGCCGACGCGCGTGGCTACTTCTTTGAAAGCTGGAATGAAGCGCAGTATCGCGCGGAAGGAATCACCGAGCGGTTTGTTCAGGACAACGTGTCGCGCTCGGAGCGTGGCGTCTTGCGTGGCCTGCATTTCCAGAGTCCCGGCGAGCAAGGCAAGCTCGTTACCGTGTTGGTCGGCGCAGCCTTCGATGTCGCCGTGGACATTCGTCGCGGATCACCGACATATGGCAAGTGGGTCGGTATTCATCTCGACGATGACACCCATCGCCAGGTGTATATCCCTGCTGGCTTCGCGCATGGATTTCAGGTCACGTCGGAGTTCGCGATACTCTCGTACAAGTGCTCGGACTACTATCAGCAGGTTCGCGAAGCGACGATCGCGTGGAACGATCCGGACCTCGCTGTCGATTGGCCGATCGGCGAACCCATCCTCTCGCCGAAGGACACGCACGGTGTCTTGCTGCGCGATCTGCCGGCCGAGCGACAGCCAGTTTTTCGATGAGCGCTGAAGTCGGCGTCACGTCGCTCGTCGTATTGGTTACCGGTGGCACGGGGCAGGTTGGGCACGAACTTGTTCGGCAACTGTCGCCGTTCATGAAGGTTGTCGCGCCCGCGCGTGCCGATCTCGACCTCGCCGATCCCGATTCCATTCGTCGGTGCGTGCGCACTGTTCGACCGCAACTGATCCTGAACGCCGGCGCCTACACCGCGGTGGACGATGCCGAGACGAATGCGGAGCTCGCGCGAGCGGTGAACGCGGTGGCGCCTGAAATCCTCGCCGACGAAATAGCGCGTCTTCAAGGGTCCATCATTCACTACTCCACTGACTACGTTTTCGACGGGAGCAAGTTGGAACCGTACAACGAAGACGATGTGACGAACCCATTGTCCGTGTACGGCGTCACGAAGCGCGACGGGGAGCGCGCTGTGATGGCGTCGTGCGCACCACACCTGGTTCTTCGCACGAGCTGGGTGTACGGACAGCGTGGACGCAACTTTCTGCGGACAATAGTGCGCCTCGCCCGGGAGCGGGATGAACTGCGCGTCGTGAATGACCAACATGGCGCGCCGACGTGGAGTCGATCTGTCGCGGCAGCAACCGTCGGAATTCTGGCGAAGATATCGGGTGGCGATCAACTGCTGAGCAAGGCGCTTGCCGACGTGTCGGGTCTCTATCACCTCACCGCCGCCGGTTCCACCACGTGGTACCACTTCGCGCGCGCCATTCTTGCTTTGGACGGCGAGCGTCACGAACATCGCTGCAGGCGCGTCGTGCCAATCGCGTCATCGGAGTTCGCATCAGCGGCGCCACGTCCGGCAAACTCGATGCTCGCATGCGATCGCATCGATCGCTCGCTCGGCATTCGGCTGCCGCACTGGCAGCAGCAGCTTCCTGATGCTATGTCGACCTGACGGAGCCAGACCACATGCGACGTGTACGAAACCGATTCTTCTTCTTATCCGATGTCTTGCTGCTCCCACTTGCGGCACTCTTGTCGTACCTCATCCGCTTTGAGGGAGCGAATTGGGACGCAGCGTATGGCATCGGGCTAAGGCGATTCGTGATGGTCGCGGTCCCAGTGAAGCTCGCGCTCCTGCTGTGGCTGGGCATGTACTCCCGTCTCTGGCGCTACGCCAGCGTGTTGGATCTCGAGCTCATCGCGCGTGCGAGCGCGATCTCGGGGACAGTCGTCACACTGCTCGGAGCCCTCGTACTTCCGCTGTTGGGATTTCTTCCTCAGCGCGTGCCGCTGTCGATTCTCATCCTCGATGCCGGCTTGACCGGGATCTTTATCGGCTTGCCTCGCTTTGCGGCGCGGCTGCGCATTCGTCACGCGCCATCGAAGGGCTCGAAACCCGCAATCATCGTTGGTGCAGGGGCGGCGGGCGGCCTCATCGTTCGCGAATTACTCGAGAACGTGCAGCTCGGGATCATTCCCGTGGCCTTTGTGGACGACGATCCTCTCAAGCAGGGGATGCGACTCCACAATGTCGCGGTGCTCGGCAAGCTTGCGGACCTCGCGAAGTTGGCGAACCGTTTGAATGTCGCGGATGTCATTGTTGCGATTCCATCCGCGCCGGGGAAAGTCGTGCGCGAAGTTGTGCGACAGGCCAGCAAGAGCGGTCTCGTGACGCGCACCGTACCCGGGATGTACGAAATCATCTCGGGCGAAAAATCCGTGAGTGCGTTGCGTGCCATCGAGATTCACGACCTGCTCCGGCGAGAGCCGATTACGACCGATGCCGCGCAGGTGCGCTCACTCGTCACCGGCCAGACCGTGCTTGTCACGGGTGCCGGTGGATCCATCGGTAGTGAGTTGTGTCGACAGCTGGCGCGTATGGACCCGTCGCGTATCGTCGCGCTCGGACGTGGTGAGAACTCGATTTTCGATCTCCTGCAGGAATTGCAGCGCGACTTTCCGCACATCCGCATCGATCCCGTCATCGGTGACGTGCGGGACGAACGACGCATGCAGCGCGTGTTTGCCACGCATCGCCCGTACTCGGTGTTTCACGCGGCCGCGCACAAGCACGTACCACTCATGGAAGCGAACGTGACCGAAGCCATCCTCAACAACGTGCTCGGGACGAACAACGTGGTGCACTGTTCTGCCATGTGCGAGGCAGAACACTTCGTGCTCGTGTCGACGGACAAGGCCGTACGTCCGACGAGCGTCATGGGCGCGACCAAGCGGATTGCGGAATACATCGTTCACGAGGTGGCCATCGACCACGGCGGATACGTTGCCGTCCGCTTTGGGAATGTGCTGGGCAGTCGCGGAAGCGTTGTTCCCACCTTCATGCGCCAGATCGCCGCGGGAGGTCCGGTCACGATCACGCATCCGGACATGACTCGCTACTTCATGACGATTCCCGAAGCAGTTCAACTCGTGCTTCAAGCGGCGGCAATCGGCCAGCATGGCGAAATCTTCGTGCTCGACATGGGCGAGCCCGTTCGTGTCCTCGACCTCGCCGCAGACATGATACGGCTGTCCGGACTCGAGATCGGTTCCGATATCGAAATAAAGTTTCTCGGCACGCGGCCCGGCGAAAAACTTTACGAGGAGCTCTTTTTCAGCGACTCCGTTGCATCACCCACGGCGCACCCGAAAATCCTTCGCGCACGCGACTCGAGCTTTCCGCCTGATGGTCACGTGATGATCGAGAAGCTCATCCAGGCTGCCACGAAGAATCAATCGTCCAGGGATCTTCGCCGCCTTATCGCGGAGCTCGTTCCCGAGTATGCCGGCATCATCGAAACCGGCGAATTCGCGCTTCCCGCCCCGCAACTGCCTAGGCGATGAGTGCGTGCGAGTCGACGTACTCGAGCACTTCGTCCGCGGACACCGTTGCGGCGCCAAGTTTCCCGACCTCGATGCCTGCCGCAATGTTCGCGATGAGCGCTGCCTCAGCGGGCGTCCCGCCAACCGCGAGCACCGTCGCGAGATAGGCAGTGACGGTATCGCCGGCGCCGACGACATCGTAGACCTGACGAGCCACCGTCGGCACACGCGCGATCTCACCCCGCTCCGAAAAGAGCACCATGCCGCGCTCGCCCAGCGTGAGCAGCAGATGCGCAACGCCAAGTCGTTGAAGCGTGGCCGGGAGCGTCTCCGGATGATCGACGTCCACCGCCGCACCAAGCGCCGCCTCGAGCTCGCGCCGGTTCGGCTTGAAGATCGTCGCGCCGCGGAAGTGAAAGAAGTTGCGATACTTGGGATCGACCACGACGGGCAGCGCCCGTTCCGCCGCGAGTCGCAGCACTTCGGCGATCAACTCCGCCGTCAGCACGCCTTTGTTGTAGTCCTCCAGCACTACGGCATCCGCATACAGCATCGCTTCTCGTACACGCTCGAGCAGGGGTGCCGTCTCGGCCGTCGACAGATCCGTGTCGTCCTCCTCGTCCACGCGAACGAGTTGCTGCGCTCGTGCGAGGATCCGGGTTTTCTGCGTGGTGCACCGGTCTACGCTGACGAGGCTCCCGTCGCCGGCTCCGAGGGCCAGGAGCATACTCCGCAGCGTCTCGCCAGCGCGATCGGCGCCGACAGCAGCCACCAGATCGCACGTCGCCCCGATGGCCACGACGTTCTGGGCCACATTCGCTGCACCGCCCAGCGCGTAGGTGCGGTCGCGGACGCGCACCACCGGCACTGGTGCTTCGGGGGAAATCCGGTCGACGTCGCCCGTCAGGTACACGTCGAGCATCGCGTCGCCAACGACGAGCACGCGTTTTCCCTTCACTCGGCCGAGTAATTCGACCAATCGCTCGCGCGACAGCGGCATGGGCATGGTTCGCGCAACGTAGACCGCGCGGAACAGCCGGTCAACCAACGGTCGTGTTCGGCACACCCCTTGCCTAAGCACGCGGACGCCCCGCGCGCACCCCCGTACCCGCCAGCCAGCCCGTTTGCCTCCTATCGCCGATCGTTTCGCCCTAGCCACGAAAGCCAAGCTTCGCACCGTCCAGGATTACTTTTCCCTCGGCGGCCGAGCCATCGGCTTCATTTTCGCGCGCCCGTTCTATGGGCAGGACGTGATTCAGCAGATGGACGAGATTGGAGTGAAGTCGCTCGGTATCGTGCTGCTCACCGGCTTCTTCACGGGTATGGTGCTCGCCCTCCAGATGAGCGTCCAGCTCCAGACGTTCGGCGCCACGATGTATATCGGTCGGCTCGTGTCCGCATCGATGATTCGTGAACTCGGGCCAGTGCTCGCCGGTCTCATGGTTGCTGGCCGCGTCGGTTCGGGAATCGCGGCTCAACTTGGCTCGATGCGCGTCACGGAGCAGATCGACGCACTCAACACGCTCGGTACGGACCCCATCAAGAAGCTGGTGACGCCGCGCGTGCTCGCCGCACTCATCATGCTTCCC
>JBDTXZ010000062.1:0-9695 GCA_040005935.1 bacterium
GCCGATGGGTGTTCGTCGTGGCATAGCGATAGTTCGATTCACCAACCTTGAGCTCGGATCGCAATTTCCAAACCACGCCCTTCAACGTAGACGACCATGTCCTATGCCGGACCCGTTCGAACCCGCGGCGCATCCCCCGTGTCGCCAGGCAAAACAATTGTTCCCTTTTCCGGGCACGAGACTGACTGGCGTCAGATCGCTGTGTTTGGGGCTGGCCTGGCCCTTGGGCTGGCGGTTGGCGCAGGCGTCGCACTCCTTACCGCACCGCAAGCGGGAGACGAAACTCGCGCCTATCTCAGGCGCCGAGCCGGCCGGACCTCACGCGCCGTTGGTCGTCGCGGCCGAGACGCCTGGGCAGACCTACGCGACGAATTGAGCGGAATGACCAGGGCGATACGCAGACGGAAGGTGCGTCGCGCCGCAGCCCAGGACCTCGAAAGGGAGTCGGCCGCCGACTGAAACGATTGTCGTCCTGAGCTTTGCCCAGGACGACATGCGTTTCCTCTTACAACGGAACTCTAGCGAACGTCCTTGATTTCCTCGGCAGCCTCGGCTTGGTACTTCTTGTCGTTGTACTCCGTTGCCGCGCCCTTGAGGACCGCGTCAAACTGCTCACGCGCCTTTTCCTTGTTGTCGCGCGCCTTATACACCCGCGCCAGATCGAGGTGATGGATGAGGCGATTCGGATCGACCGCCACCGACTCTTCCATAAAGCGCTGCGCATCATCCCAAGTGGCCGAGTCAAATATTTTCCCGCCGAGGAACGTCTTGGCCATGAAGCGCGTGATTCCGCTGAGCCGCAGCACCTCATAATTCCACTTACCCATCACGTGCAGCGCCGCTGGGTGCTTTGGATTGATCTTGAGGGCTTCAAGGGCCGTTGCGCGAACGTCCCCCGCGTACTTGACCTGGTCTTTCTTGCCGAGCGAAAGCGCCTTTCTCCCAAGAGCACGCGAAAGTTGCGCGTGTCCCTCGGCGTCGGCGGGATTCGCCTCGACTGCGCGCCGTGCATATAGTTCAGCGGCGGCATACAACCGCTCGCGCTCCTTCTCATCGGGACTGTATTCGCCGACATCGACGGCCTCGCGCGTCGCCTTCCAGAGCGCCTCGTACGACTTTGGGTCGACCTTGGCGGCTTCTTCAAAGTGATGGAGGGCGCCAGGTGCATTCAGCGCGAGGTGATCCTTGTCGCCCAGCGCGATATGCTCGGCCGCCGTTTGCGCCACGACCAGCGCCGGTGCGAGCGTGAGCGACGCGAATGCCAGTGCACTGACAAGACGGCGTGAGGTCGCAAGAGATACGAACATGAGAAGAAGCTCCATGATGCTGGTGGACGAGCCAACACAGCGCTCGACGGTGGGAACAGAACGACAAACGCGACGGCAGAGCCCTGTGATACGCTCCGGCTATACTAGGCATACCCCAGAGACCGCTCAATGCTCGCGCTAAGACTCATCGAACGCAAACGCGATGGCGGACACATCGAGCCCGGTGAGTGGCGCGCGTTGGCCAATGCGTACGCGGCCGGCCACGTGCCAGACTATCAAATGGCCTCGTTTCTCATGGCGTGCTTTCTTCGCGGGCTCGATCGTGGCGAGACGCACGCACTCACCGATGCCATGCTGCGGAGCGGCGACGAGCTCGATCTCGACTATCTCGAGCGCCCGCGAATCGACAAGCATTCTACCGGCGGTGTTGGTGACAAGGTATCGATCATCCTGGCACCGCTCATCGCTTCGCTAGGCATCGCTGTTCCGATGATGTCGGGGCGGGGGCTTGGTCACACGGGCGGCACACTCGACAAGCTCGAAGCCATTCCGGGGTTCGAAACGAACCTCACGCTCGACGCGGCGGTGAAGCAGCTCGAGAAGCTCAACTGCGCGCTCTTCGGCCAGACAAGTGAAATTGCTCCAGCCGACAGGAAGATGTACGCGCTGCGCGACGCAACGGGCACGGTGGAATCGATTCCGCTCATCGCCGCGAGCATCATGAGCAAGAAGCTCGCGGAGGGTCTCACGGGCCTGGTGCTCGATGTAAAGCGTGGATCAGGCGCGTTCCTTCCCGACATCGAGCGCGGCCTCGAACTCGCGCAAACAATGATCGACCTCGGCTCCGATCATCAGTGCCCGGTCGTCGTGCTCATTACCGCAATGGATCGCCCGCTTGGCCGGGCCTGCGGCAACGCACTCGAAGTCGAAGAAGCGATCCTCGCGCTGCGTGGTGAGGGGCCCGACGACCTGATGCACGTGACGTATGCGCTCGGCGCCGAGATGTTGATGCTTGCGAAATGCGTGGAAGATCGCGCCGAGGCACATCGCCTGATGGAGCGCGCAATCACCACAGGTCGTGCTGCCGAGCACTTCCAGCGCATCATTGAGGCACAAGGCGGCAATCCTGGCGTGGTGGATGATCCATCCGTCCTGCCACAGGCGGCGGAGATAGAGATTTTCACCGCGCCGCGACGTGGGTTTGTCTCGCGCGTCGAGCCACGCGCGATCGGTCGAGGTATCGCTGCGCTCGGCGGTGGTCGCACGACGATGGAGGACAAGCTCGACCTTTCTGTGGGTTTCGTCATCACGGCGCGCCCTGGTGACTGGGTGGAGCAGGGCGAGGCAATCGCAACGATTTTCGCGCGAGATCGAGCCGGCATCGCCAGTGGCCGAGCGACGCTGCGCTCGGCGATTACCTTGGCTGACGAAGCCGAGTTGCCACTAACGCTGGTGTCGCATCGCGTGAGTGCCGCAGGGGTTGAAGTCCTCGAAAACCCGTAGCACGTTGTGTTGGCACGCCACTCAATCAACGCTGAGGTCCTGATGCCCCCAAGAATTGCCAAGCTCGCCGGACTCGGCGCATTTGCAGCGTGTGGTGGGATTGCCGCGCTGTATGTCCTCTTCGTCTACATCACGCGTCCAACTGCGAGCGCCGGTCTCGACTCCACCGAGCGTTTCGTCTCGTTGTTTGCCGTCGCCGGCGTGTTGCTCGCTTTGCTTGGTGTGCACGTGGTGATCGGCCGCCAACTGCTTCTACTCGCGAAAGGCGAGGCGACGCGCGTCTAGGTCTGATACCTATCGCGGCGTTCCGAACACCTGGGCGTAAAACCGGCGCCCGTTCTTCGCGGTCGCGGCGCCGGCGCCCATCTCGGTAAAATGGGTTGACACGATGTTTGCGCGATGTCCGGGGGACGACATCCAGCCGGCCACAACGGCCGCGGAGGATGGATGCCCTTCCGCGACGTTCTCACCTGCTGCACGGGCGCCATAACGAACCGCAGCGAGCCGTGAATCGAGCGACGGGTAGGCCGCACCCGCAAGTTGGTGCGCCATAATGTTGCGGGCGGCCATTTGGTTTGCCTGAAGCTGCGCCGCATTCATGAGCGCGGCATTCCGCGCGAGTGCCGGTACGCCCACCGCCTTTCGTTCGACGTTGGTGCGTACGACAATCTCTTCGCCGATGGCATTCGGCGTCGAGACAACGTCCGCACGCTGTGCGCTCGTGTCAGCCGATTTCGATTGCACGAATGCCGAGCACGCGAGTGTGAGCGCGATGATACAGTAACGCAGGCTCATCATCCATCGTTGAGTGGGGGCCGGCTCCGACCGCCTATTCTGCTGAATATGATTCCATGGAACGATACGTGCCCGTATTGCCAGGCGTGGAAGGCAGACTAAGTCGCGAATTACGGGGACCCCAGTGTGATGCAAGATGAACGCGAGGTGGACGCAGCAAGGGAGCAGTTTCGCGCGGCGCTGCTCCTGTCGCACAGGACACGTGACAGTATTGGCAGTATGGAAGCAGCCGCCGCGCATTTCTGCCAAGCCTTGCGCCGCGAAGGTATATCGCCGGAACGCATGCTGATTGACGCGAAGCAGGTGATCGAAGACGCCATCGACGGAGACAACCGACCACTCGCGGAGAGGGCAGTGCTCAGCTGTATCCAGCACTACTATCGAGGATAAGCTGCCAGTGACCCATATCACGGCAGTTATTGAATCCCTCGTACATCGTTAGCAATGCGGACCGACGACGGTTTCGTGCACGCGTGGAGCATTCGAGCAGAGATCGAAACGGCTGTGTGGCGCCCGATGCGCGACGACATGATTCTCGTCCTGCGCGCGGCAAGTCACCAACTGGAGCGCAACCGCTCCGACGACGCGCTCGCCGTGCTGCGCGGCCCTGAAGGCCTTGGCCACCTGCAAATCAAATCGGACGCAATCGCGTTCAACGGCAACGCGTTCCTCGGTCAGGCAGGCGAGTCTTTCGCGATCGAGCGCGAAGCGCGCGTTGGCATCATTGCACGGACAGGGACCGGTGGCACCCGGCGTGCCATTCGTCGCTGCGACACGCGCGGCCAGCCGTATGACCTCGCCGTCTGTGCGTCGCTTCTGGTACTGCTGCGGCATCTTGGCGCCGACTCGCGCGTGGGCACGTCCGGCAGCTTGCGAGACGGATGGTCTCGCGCCGCGCTACTCGTGCGCGCCACTCTCGGCGATTGCGGACAGCTCGTGCAAACAGAGAGGGGGCTGCTGCGTTGGGTTGACGCTCCGTCTCACGCACGTGAGCGCGAACGATCCAGCGCGTGAATCGCGCCACGAACTACCGAACGCGTGAGCCCAGGACTGCTTTCACGCGCGCACGAAGGTCAGCGAGATCGATGGGCTTGGTGATATATCCATCGGCGCCAGTGCTCATGCCGTGCATCCTCGAGTTTCGGTCATCGAGCGCGGTGAGAAAAACGATCAAGATGTCTTGTGTCTCCGGATTTCGCTTGAGTCGCGTCGCTACTATATAACCGTCCATCCCTGGCATCATCACGTCGAGCAGGATGAGGTCGGGGGGCTGGAGCGCTACACTCGCCAACGCTGCCTCACCGCTCGCCGCCGTCTCGAGGACGTAACCTTCTGACGCGAGCATGACCTCGAGCAACTGCCTGTTGTTAGGTTCGTCGTCGACAATCAGGACGCGTGCCGGTCGATCCAGGAACTCCGGACTCTTCGTCATCTCCTTGGCCTCACTTTCGACACGACGCCATCAGGTGAGCCGCGATGGTGGCAAGGAACTCTCGATAGGCCAGCGGTTTTGCAATGTAACCATCGCACCCAGCGGCTCGAATGCGTTCTTCATCGCCCTTCATGGCGAGGGCAGTCAACGCGATGACCGGAATGGCGCGCGTCGCGTCATCCCCTTTCAGCAGCGCGGTGGCTTCGAGGCCGTCCATACCGGGAAGCTGAATGTCCATCAGGATGAGGTCGGGTCGCTCATCGCGAGCCAGCATCAGCCCAGCTTCTGCATCCGTCGCCGCGAGCACCGAGTGCCCCGCCGATTGAAGCAGAAAGGTGGACAGCGTCATGTTGGCGGGGTTGTCCTCGACCACGAGCACTTTGGCCATGGTCAGGCCGGTACTGGACGCCCAGACATCGCGCGACGGACTTCTCCAACAAACCGCTCACGATCGAAGTCGGCTTTCTCCATGATGGACATCACGTGTCCGTTGAGCTTCCTGCGGTCGTCGAAGGTGATCTCCTTTGCGGTTACGACGAGCACGGGAATGCGCGCGGTGTCTGCGTGCTCCTGAAGCGCTGTCACGACGTCGAACCCGTTCACCTCGGGCATCATGAGATCGAGCACGATCAGGTCCGGCAATTCACGGCGCGCTGCGTCGATAGCCTCGCGGCCACCGTATGCGCGCAAGACTGTACTGGCCAGCCCCTGTACGCGCAGCGCGATGAGTTCCACGGCCTTGGGCTCGTCATCAACGACGAGAATCCTGAGCGTTTGATCTTGTCCCAGCGGGAACAACCCGATGCCAACCAGCGCATCATACAATTCCTGCCGTGAGATCGGCTTCTGCATGACGGCCGCGGCGCCCAGGGAGAAGCCCTTGGTCGCGTCGGCGACGATGGAGATGATCACGACAGGAATGCCACTCAATTCCGGAATCTGCTTGAAGCGCGCGAGGAGGTCCCAGCCCTCCATGTTGGGTAGCATGACGTCGAGGGTGATCAAAGCCAGCGGTTGCCTGGACGCGAGCTCCAGCGCGCTCCCTGCCGAGGTGGCATGCAGCACCACGAAGCCCTCCGCCTCGAGTTGCACGCGGATCAGGTCTGCCGACTTGAAGTCGTCCTCCACCACAAGGGCGGTGCGCGATCCCGCCACGGCCTCCACGGGAACGGCGTCCAACATCCTGACAGGGGTCTGTGCCACGATCTGGAGAGGGCGGAGCGGCAACCAGACGGTGAAGGTGGAACCCTTGCCGACTTCACTTTCAACCGCGACTGCTCCGCCATGCAACTCGGCGAGTTGCTTGACCATCGCGAGGCCAAGCCCGGTGCCCTCGAACTTGCGCGCCAGGCCGCTGTCGATCTGGCTGAATGGCTTGAACAGCCGCTCGAGGCCCTCGGGTGAAATGCCGATCCCTGTGTCCGTGACGGTGATCCTGAGGAACTTCTCAAAATCATTCTCGGGCAATGCGAAGCTGCGACCCAGGCCGTTCCCCGACAGCTGCGACACCTCCGCTCGGGGAACGCGAGACGCGTGCAACGTCACCTCGCCGCCCTCCACCGCAAACTTGACTGCGTTGGACAGCAGGTTGTACACGATCTGCTTGACCTTGCGCGCGTCCGCGTGGACGATGCCGATATCCTCTGACAACTTCATGCTCAGGCGAATTCGACGAACCGCTGCTTTCTCCCGGATGATGGACAGGCTGTTCGCGAACAGTGACGCCACGTCTACCGCTTCCACGTCCAGCGTCATCTTGCCGGCTTCAACCTTCGAGAGATCGAGGATGTCATTGATCAGCGACAGGAGATGCTTGCCACTGCTGAAGATGTCGCTGATGAACCCGCGCTGCTGATCGGTCATCTCACCGAGCATGCCGTCGCGCAACACTTCTGAAAACCCGATGATGGCATTCAGCGGAGTGCGCAACTCGTGCGACATGTTGGCAAGAAATTCCGACTTCATCCGGCTCGCGTCTTCCAGCTCGACATTCTTCTGCTGGAGCGCCTGCTCGATGCGCTTGAGGTCCGTCATGTCGCGTGCGGACGCGAACACTCCCTGCAACCGGCGATCGCGATCGTGGAACGTCGTCGCATTGTACGAGACGACCGTGAGCTTGCCGTCGCGCGCGCGCGCGGTGAGCTCGTAGTTCGTGACCTTGCCCTCGTTCAGCACGCGGTTGATGCCCGCCTCGGCGCGACTTGAATCGGTGAAGTAGTTCTTGAACGGTGCGCCAATCAACTCGTCACGTGTGCATCCCGTGAGCGCCTCCGTCTGCTTATTGACGTCGGTGATGATGCCGCGCGGGTCGGTCGTCATCAGCGCATCGATGTTCGATTCGATGAGCGAGCGCGTGTAGAAGTGCTGATCGCGGAGTCGCTGATCCAGCTTCATGCGCTCTTCTTCCACCTGCTTGCGCGCCGTATTGTCGGTGCCGATGAGCAAATACCCGATGATGGCATCCTGCGCGTCGCGCAGCGCTGTAACGGACACAACGGCGGGAAAGCGCGACCTGTCCTTTCTGATGTACGTGAGTTCGTAAATGTCTTCGATGCCGCGCGACGCCTTGAACACCAGCGCTTCGAACCCCGGTGTAATCGGGGTGCCAAGCTCCTGGCTAAGCGCCGTGGCGCGCGAAATGACTTCCTGCGGATCTGAAATGTCGGCCGGCGTGATCTTGTTCATCACCTCCGCGGCCGTATAACCCAGCATGCGTTCTGCGCCGACGTTGAAGATCTGGATAACGCCTTTTGCATCTGTCGCGATGCTCGAGAAGTTGGCGCTGTTGAAAATGGCGCTCTGGAGCGCGCCGGCCTTGAGCAGCGCTTCCTCCGCCTGCTTGCGTGCCGTGTTGTCGGTACCGATCAACAAGTACCCGATGATCGCGCCTGGTGCGTCGCGCAAGGCTGTAACGGACACCACGGCGGGAAACCGGCTTCCGTCTTTGCGGAAGTACGTGAGCTCGTAAATGTCCTCGATGCCGCGTGACGCCTTGAACACCAACGCTTCGAAGCCCGGCGTAATCGGGGTGCCGAGTTCGATGCTCAGCGCAGTGGCGCGCGCGATGACTTCCTGCGGATCGGAAATGTCGGCTGGGGTGATCTTGTTCATCACCTCCGCGGCCGTGTAGCCCAGCATTCGCTCGGCGCCCACGTTGAAAATCTGGATGACGCCCTTGGCGTCCGTCGCGATGCTGGAGAAATTTGCGCTGTTGAAGATTGCGCTCTGGAGCGCACCGGCCTTGAGCAACGCTTCTTCCGCCTGCTTGCGCGCGGTATTGTCGGTGCCGATGAGCAGATAGCCGATGATCGCGTCCTGCGCGTCGCGCAGCGCCGTGACGGACACCACGGCGGGGAAGCGGGACCGATCCTTCCGGATGTACGTGAGTTCGTAAATGTCTTCGATACCGCGCGACGCCTTGAATACGAGCGCCTCGAAGCCAGGCGTAATTGGCGTGCCGAGTTCCACGCTCAGCGCCTTGGCGCGCGCGATGACTTCCTTCGGATCGGAAATATCGGCGGGCGTGATCATGTTCACGACGTCGGCGGCCGTGTAGCCCAGCATCCGCTCGGCGCCGACGTTGAAGATCTGGATGACGCCCTTGGCGTCTGTGGCGATACTCGAGAAGTAGGCGCTGTTGAAGATGGCGCTCTGGAGCGCTCCGGTTTTCAGGAGCGCTTCCGCATGCCGCACGTCGATGCTGACGTCGGCTCCTTCACCAAGTGTCCTGTCTGGGGTCACGTGTGTCTCCGGCTACGCTCTGTCCCGACCCTGACGCTCGAGCGCGTGCCGTCAGCATGACACTGCCGAGTGCGTGAACTGGAAGGAGGGATGCCAGCGTGCGTCGGCGACAACGATGAGAACGGTGGATGCAAGTTTCTATCCATACGTTCGATTTCGTACTTTGAGTGATGGGGGCCTACAGGCCGCGCGAGAATGCACCGAACGGCATCGGGGACGAGATGGCGGCTTCTTTCACAAAGCGAAACAGGGGCGACACCCATTGGATGCCGCCCCTGTCGTCCATCATGCCTCGACGTTATGCGCGAAACTTCGCGATCAGATGTCCAGGTTGCTCGCAAACTTCGCATTGACCTCAATGAACACTCGGCGCGGCTCGACCTCATCGCCCATCAGCGTGCGGAAGATTTCGTCCGCGGTGACGGCGTCCTCGACGTTAACCTTGAGCAGCGTGCGCGTGTTCGGATCCATCGTGGTGTCGAACAACTGGTCGGCGTTCATCTCGCCGAGCCCCTTGTAGCGCTGGATGTTCAATCCCGTCTTGCCGTCCGGCACCATGCGCTTGGCGATCTCGTCGCGCTCCTTCATGTCGTAGGCGTAATACGCTTCCTTGCCCTTGGCGACGCGGAAGAGCGGCGGCTGCGCGATGTAGACAAAGCCCGCCTCGATCAGCTCCGGCATCTGCCTGTAAAAGAAGGTCAGGAGGAGCGTCCGGATGTGCGCCCCGTCAACGTCGGCGTCGGTCATGATGATGACCTTGTGATAGCGCGCCTTCTCGATGGTGAACTCGTCCTTGATGCCCGTGCCGAGTGCGGTGATGATGGTGCGGATTTCTTCGTTCGACAGCACCTTGTCGATGCGCGCCTTTTCGACGTTGATGATCTTGCCGCGGAGCGGCAAAATCGCCTGGAACTCGCGCTTGCGTCCCTGCTTCGCGGAGCCACCGGCCGAGTCGC
>JBDTXZ010000063.1:0-9693 GCA_040005935.1 bacterium
GGATCTTCCGGCCATTCGTGCTTGGGATAGCGACCGCGCAAATCCTTCCGCACATCGAAGTACGATGAACGCCAGAAGCCAGCGAGGTCGCGCGTGACCTGAACAGGCCGATGCGCTGGCGAAAGAAGATGCAGCGTAACCGCGACCAGGCCGTTCGCAATGCGTGGCGTGTCCGCCTGACCAAAGAGCTCTTGCAGGCGCACCGCAACTGACGGCGCTGATGGATCCGCATAGTCCACCGCCATCCGGCTACCCGTGGGCATGACAACATGTGTTGGCGCAAGCTCGTCCAATCGGCGACGCTGCTCCCACGTCAATTGCCCTAGCAGAATGCCATGCAAGTCAAGCCGCTCAACGTCAGAGCGACGACGCAGCCCCACTAAGCGCGGACGAAGCCACTCGCTTGCCGTCGCGAGTAGCGCGCCCGTATCAAAGTCCGGCCAGGTAACGTCGAGTGAACGAAGGAATAAGACACGATGCTGCAGTCTCTCCGCTGACTCAGACCAGGGGAGGCTCAGTGAATCTCCACGAACAATCGCCTCGAGCAAAACGTTCGCAAGTGCATCGGCATCCGGTTCGCGAACAGGTCGCTCGCGCAACACAATCGCGCCAAGGCGCTCTCGGCGCACCGCGATCACGGCGGCAGCAGACGCGTCCCACGTGATGATGTCGTCGCGATCGACATCAGCGGCGAACGACTCCTCCAACTCCTCACGGGCGAGTGGCGCAGCGAGGTAAATGCGCGACTGCGGCGACCGACCATCAAGGTCTGCAATGACGAGATACGGGGCGCCAGCGAGGACACCGGGGTCGTCGAGCACCGCGCCCATACCATTGCGCATGAGATAACGGTCGCCATCACCGGAACGCCGTTGCGCGACACGCTCTGGATATGCAAACGCAAGCAACTGCCCAGTGATATGGTCGTCGATGTGCTCCGTGGGAGATATGCGAAGCTGCGAGCGCCATGCCTGCGCCTGTTCGCGCACGCGCCGGAGCGCATCGTGGTCGACGTCCGCACTCCGCGTGTCGCTGGCGACCAAGGCCACTCGCGATCGCAGGTCCACATCACGAAGCACAGCATTGCGACGCATCACATCGCGTTCCTGCAGCAGCGCAGCAATTGCGCAGGCCGTTGCTCCGTGGCCCATGGCTCGCGCCGTAAGCATCATGTGTGAAAGTCGTGGATGAAGCCCGAGCGCGGACATCGCGCGCCCATGCGTCGTGATGCGATGATCAGCGGTGAGCGCACCAAGTTGACAAAGCAACTCGCGCGCTTGACCGAGCGCGGCACTCGGCGGCGCATCGAGCCACCGCAGCTCGCTTGGATCAATCACACCAGCGGCCGCGAGATCGAGCGCGAGAGCAGCGAGATCGGCCTCGAGAATCTCGGGCCGAGCGCGAACTGGCAACTGCAGCTCTTCTTCCTGCGCCCAGAGCCGATAACAAACACCGGGCGCTGTTCGGCCAGCCCGTCCGGCACGCTGATCTGCGGAGGACCGTGAGACGCGCACCGTTTCGAGGCGAGACATTCCCGTGCGTGGCGAGAAGCGAGAAACCCTGGACAGGCCACTATCGATAACGACACGTACGCCTTCGATGGTGAGACTCGTTTCCGCGATGGACGTTGCCACTACCACTTTGCGCACACCAGGCAGCGGCGATGCGATGGCCGCGTCCTGTGCCGACGACGATAGCTCGCCATAGAGCGGCATTAGTCGCACGTTGTTGGCGAGCGAAGACCGCTCGAGTGCGCTCACGCAACGCCGGATTTCAGCGGCGCCGGGAAGAAAAGCGAGAATGCTTCCCTGGTCACGCGCGAGAGCACCTCGGATAGCGGTGGCCACGTTTTCCTCCACTCGTGCGTCTGGGCGCTTCGCGACATAGCGCATCTCGACCGCGTGCACGCGTCCCTCACTCGTAATGACCGGTGCACCGCCCAACAGTGTGGCGACTGCGACGCCGTCGAGCGTGGCAGACATCACGAGTACGCGGAGATCCGGTCGCAGCAACGATTGCGTCTGCAGCGTGAGCGCGAGTCCAAAATCGGCATTCAAGCTGCGCTCGTGAAACTCGTCGAACAGCACCGCGCCAACGTGTTCGAGGGTGGGATCGTCAAGCAGCATTCTCGCAAGCACGCCCTCTGTGACGACCTCGATGCGCGTGGTGCCACTCACGCGCGTCTCGCCACGAATGCGAAACCCCACCGTCGCGCCGACAGATTCACCGCGCATCGACGCCATTCGTCGCGCCGCCGCTCGTGTAGCGAGGCGTCGTGGCTCGAGCATCACGATTCGTCGGCCATCGAGCCACGCTTCGCCCAGCAAGGCAAGCGGAACGCCAGTGGTCTTGCCCGCTCCCGGCGGCGCCTGAAGCACTGCTGACGACGACGCCGCAAGCGCGGCGCGAAGTTCGGGCAGGACGTGCTCAATGGGTAGCGCGGGCTGAAGCATCGGGTCGGAAGCCATCGCATCGCAATCTAGTCGTAGCCAGGACTCGCCTTGGCGATCGCGCCGACGATGCGCATCTTGTACTCGCCATGCCAAGGTATGAAATCTTTCGCAGCTCACAGGTCTCGACCGACTGCGACCAATGCCGCGGTCGAGTTGACTTGCTCAAGGGCGGAGTGTGTACGCGTTGTCGCCGAATTCTGTGCTATCAGCATCTGCATGGCTCGTGGGTCCGACGGTTAATCGTCGATCTGGGCGTGGAGTGCGTATGTGTGCAGTGCCGAGTTCGCGGACAGTGACGCAATGACGCGCGACGGATTCCTGAGCGTGGGCTCAGCGCGTTTGCGCGCAACGATCTTGTAGCAGCGGATCCGTCGACGAATCGGAGATGGCCCCGCCGATGTCCTTGGATTTGTGTCCGCCATGCCGAACGGTGCGGCCGTCCGGTGTAGACATGTGTGGCGCGGCGTGCGGCGAGGCGCTCGCTTGGATCGAGCGCTTCTCACCGCGTTCACGATGGCGGCGCGCGGCGAATAATGATCGCCGAATAGACTCGCAGCGTGTAGCTTGATTGCGAGCAATTCATTCACGGCACAGTCCCACGCTGCGTCGACTTACCTTCTGTCCGAGATATGAACGGTCGGTCGTTCATCATGGCCATCGCCGGTGTCGGCGCGATGATGGCCTTATCCCATTCTGCTGTGGCACAGCCGTCAGCAGCCCGTACTTCGGTGCCGGCGCGCACGATTGCCGACGCCATCGCGATGCGAAACATCGACCGCGAAGTCACCATTGCTGGGCGCGCGGTCGTTGCCTCAGGAAAACTGCAGGCGAGTGCGTTCGACATCGCGATCGAGGATGGCACGGGTGGAATCCGTCTCTTCTCACGCACCCCGCAAATCGACGTGAAGGAAGGTGACAGTGTCACCGCCACCGGTGCGATCAAGAGCTATCGTGGAAGCACCGAGCTTGTGGTGAGCAGTCTCGGGCTCATCGCTGGACCGCGTCGTACGATTGTTCCGCGTGAGCTGACAATCGATCCACCGACCATCGCGCTACACGCTGGCCAACTGGTTCGTGTGAAGGGGAGAGTTGCAGGGCTCGGTCATAGCGAGGGTGGTCAGTGGCTTCGCTTGCACGATGCGGCGTCGACGTCGCGCGGGACGCTCACCGTCTGGATACCGGCGAACCATGGCGCGCCGATAGACCTGAGCACTGT
Organism: bacterium; assembly: GCA_040005935.1. Classification (GTDB taxonomy): domain Bacteria; phylum Gemmatimonadota; class Gemmatimonadetes; order Gemmatimonadales; family Gemmatimonadaceae; genus AG11. The sequence continues at coordinate 3,670 of JBDTXZ010000063.1, forward strand.
TGCAGCGCAGGACAGCCTGGTCGTGACAGGTGTCGTGACGTCGTATCAGGACAACGCGGACGATCCAGTCGTTTGGCAACTCGTTCCTCGCGACGCAGACGATGTGCAGATCGACGCAGCGCCGCGGGTACTTCCTCCATGGGCGCTGTGGGCGACGCTGGCCATTGCGCTGATACTCGGCACGGTGCTCGCGATCAGCCGCATCAGCGCACGCCGCCAACTGCACGCGCTGCGCGAGACAGAAGCACGCTACCGCCAATTGCTCGTCCTGTTGCCGGATGTTGTCGTTGTGCATTCGCGCGGCTCGATCCTCTTTACAAATCCTGCCGCAGCTGAACTTCTCGGACAGCGAACCGAGCAATCGCTCGTGGGACGGTCGTTGATCGACTTCGTGCATACAGACTCACGATCCGCATTCGTCGACGACGGCGCGGAGCCGGCGAGTACACCGCCCGAGCGAGCGCCACGAGTTCGGGCCCGCATGTTGAGCGCCGAGGGCGGGATTGTAGATGTAGAGGTGGCGTCTGCGCCTTGTGTCTATCACGGCATGCCCGCGACGGTACTACTCGCACGCGACATCACCGCACAGTTGCGCTACGAGCGCGACCTCCACGCGCTTGCGCTCGTAGACGAACTCACCGGCTTGCAGAACCGTCGCGCGTTCACGCTATTCGCGGAACAGGAACTGGCGCGCGCGCGGCGATACGGCCGAACGCCCGTCGTGGTGTTTGCAGATCTCGACGGCCTCAAGCAAATCAACGATCATCACGGCCATGGCGCCGGCGACATGGCCATACGTCTCGTGGCCAGTGCGCTCAAGAGCATTTTCCGCGAAACGGACATTGTTGCGCGTTGGAGCGGTGACGAGTTCGTGGCATTGATGATCGAGGGAAGTGAAGAGGCTTCGCGAGTAATCGGGTCGCGGCTCGATGCGGCCATCGCCATGCAATCTCCGCCGAACCTGCCGTATGTCGTGAGTGCAAGTGTTGGCGCCACGCCGCTGGATCCGGCACTTCCCTTGCGCGATGCGATGGAGCGGGCCGACGCGGAACTGTACGCGCAGAAGAAGCGCCATCGTCGCAGCAAGATCCGCACGACACCGCTCAAGGTGGACTTCGTGCTCGAGCCCGAGAGCTGAGGAGGAGTAGATGACCGACGACGTGACGATGACACGACGCACATGGCTTGCGTCGATGATGGGTAGGATTGCTGGAGCAAGCGCGTTGATGACGCTGCTACCGTCGCGTGCGCGCGCTGAAGAGGCTTCTGTTGCGCTGACGGTGTACAAAGACCCGTCGTGTGGATGCTGCAAGAAATGGGTAGCGCACCTGACGCAGAATGGATTCACGCCGTTCGCGAAGGACCGCACCGACATGTCTGCACTCAAGGACAGCCTCGGCATTCCCGTTGCACTGCGTTCTTGTCACACGGCCATCGCTGGAAAGCTCGTCATCGAAGGACATGTGCCCGCGGCCGACGTGAAGCGCTTTCTCGCTACGTCGCCCAAGGGAGTGCTTGGACTCGCGGTGCCGGGTATGCCGTCTGGCTCACCGGGAATGGAAATGTCGGGGCAATCCGATCGGTACGACGTGGTTGCATTCACCGCCGATGGAAAGACGAGCGTGTTCGCGACGCATTGATGTCGCCACATTGGTGCTTGCATCGCGGCGTCATGTAGAAGAGATTCGCCACATCACGTGCACGCGCAGTACGCACACACGATTTTGCAAGAACGATTCGCGTCGTCGTCGGGCAGACGCGAGAGCTGCGAAAGTATTCACGCCCGATCGGAACCCGGTGGTTGTCCGGGCTCTCCGGCGCGACACGGTCGAGGTGCCGTCCGGGCGGTATCCGACCGTTGTCGTGCGTCCGCCCTGCCTTACCCCGCGGCGTTACTCGATCGCGGTGGCGGCGGTGGCAACAGCGCACTGCGTGCTGCGTCCAGTTGCGCGCGCACTGCAGCCGGGCCGGTGCCTCCTTCAACGTCACGCTGTAACACAGATTGTTCTGGGTTCAGCGCGTTGACGACATCGTCGGCGAAGAGCAGATGTGCAGCCGTGAACGATGCGAAGGGAAGCGCGTGCATTTCCACGCCGGCCGTTTCACTCTCGCGCACGAGGCGGCCAACAGCACTATGCGCTTCACGGAAGGTGGCGCCCTTTCGCACGAGGTAGTCGGCAAGGTCCGTTGCCATCATGGTGCTCGACAGCGCGGCGCGCATACGCTCGGTGCGGAACGAACATTCAGCGAGCGCACCAGCAACGGCGGGCAGCACAAGCAGCAGCGTATCCGTCGCGTCGAAGAGCGTTCGCTTGTCGTCCTGTAGATCCTTGTTGTAACTCGTCGGCAAGCCTTTCAGTGTGGCGAGCAGTGCCGTGAGGTTGCCGAGCATGCGCGCCGCCGATCCGCGCGCCAGTTCGAGCGCATCGGGGTTCCGCTTCTGCGGCATCATGCTCGATCCGCTCGTATATCCCTCGCCGAACTGCACGAAACCGAATTCGCTCGAACCGTAGATAATGAGGTCTTCGGAAAACCGCGACAAATGAACCCCAATCATCGTGGAGGTGAACAACACCTCAGCGATAAAATCACGATCGCTCACGGCGTCAATTGAATTCGGCGAAATCGCGTCGAACCCGAGAGTTCCCTGGAGCAACACACGTGAAATGGGATAAGCGCAGCCAGCGACCGCGCCGGAACCAAGTGGCAACACAGCGGCGGAACGCTGCGCCGATTTGAGGCGTGCGCGATCGCGTTCGAGCGGCCAGAAGTGTGAAAGCATCCAATGCGCGCCCGATACAGGAATGGCGCGCTGCAAGTGTGTGTACGACGGCATCAACGCCGTCTCGATGGTCGATGCCTGGTCGAGTATCGCCTGTTGCAGCATCCGCACAGCGCTGTCAAGACGCTGGCATGCCTCCATGGTCCATAAACGCGTCGCTGTGGCGACCTGATCGTTGCGGCTGCGTCCCGTGTGCAATTTTGACGCGACGTCGCCGACCTCTTCATGCAAGAGCCGATCGATCAGTGTATGAACGTCTTCGTCCGACGCGATAGGTTGCTCGCCCGCGTCGAGCCGAGCGGCGACGGCGTCGAGCCCGCGCTCGATCGCCTTGCTCTCGTCGAGCGTGAGCACGTTTGCGCCCCAGAGCGCGACGGCCCAGGCTTTCGAGAGTCGGATATCGTACGGCCAGAGCCGGAAGTCGATGCCGATGGAATTATTCAGTGCGTCGAACGCGGCTGTGGGGCCGGCGCCATACCGTCCGCCCCACAGCTTGTGCGTCTTCTTTGGTTCTGCGACCGGCGTGGTCACGTTAGACGCCAGCGAGTTCAGCGACCGGCACCGGCACTGCAGCCGACGCGGCGTCAGCCGCCTTGGTCGCCGCCAACTCCTGATCCTTGATCGCACGCACGCGTGCGGGCAACGCGAACAGGCGAATGAAGCCAGCGGCGTCGCTCTGCTGGTAGACATCGTCCTCGCCAAAGGTGACGAAGCGTTCGTCGTATAGTGCGTTCTCGCTCTGGCGCCCGACCACCTGCATGCCGCCCTTGTAGAGGCGAAGGGTAACGGTGCCCGTAATGCGCTCCTGCGTGACGTTCACGAATGCATCGTATGCTTCGCGTTCCGTCGTCCACCAGCGGCCTTCGTACACAAGGTCCGCGTACCGAGGCGCGATCAGATCCTTTGCCGAAAGTGTCTTGCGATCAAGGATGAGTTGCTCGAGCTCGGAGTGCGCAGCGTAGAGCAACGTGCCGCCCGGCGTTTCATACACGCCGCGCGACTTCATGCCGACCATGCGATCCTCGACGAGATCGATGCGGCCCACACCATGCTTACCGCCGATGGCGTTGAGTGCAGACACGAGCGCGAATGGACCGAGCATCGCTCCGTTGACGCTGACTGGTGTGCCTTTCTCGAAACCAATGACCACATCTTCACTCATGTCCGGCGCGTTCATCGGCTCCGTTGTGAGCATGAACATGTCGGAGTGCGGTGCAGAATTCGGATCTTCGAGATTGCCGCCCTCGTGTGACAGGTGCCAGAGGTTGGCATCTCGTGAATAGATCTTTTCCTTCGTCGCGACGATGGGGATACCCTTGGCCGTCGCGTAATCGATCGCGTCCTCTCGACTGCGAATGTCCCACTCACGCCAGGGCGCAATGACGGGAAGTTCGGGCGCGAGTGTGGCGAACGTCATCTCGAAGCGCACCTGATCGTTGCCCTTGCCGGTGCAACCATGTGCGAGTGCGTCGGCACCGACGCGATGCGCGACCTCGACCTGGCGCTTCGCGATGAGCGGACGCGCCATCGCGGTGCCGAGGAGGTACTTGCGGTTGTAGACCGCGCCGGCGCGGAGTGTCGGAAAAATGAAGTCGCGCACGAACTCTTCGCGGAGGTCTTCGACGTAGCACTCTTCGGCCCCGGAGGCGAGTGCCTTTTCGCGCACACCGCGCAACTCGTCGGCACCCTGGCCAATATCCGCCGCCACGCAAATCACGCGTGCGTCATAATGCTCGCGGAGCCAAGGGACGATGATCGAGGTGTCGAGGCCGCCTGAGTAGGCGAGGACGATGGTGCGAGGCATTAACGCTCCTGAGAAATGATTATGCAGAACAAATGCATATTTACACAGAAACAATACCCTAGTCAACCCTTTCGGGTCCGCACGATCAGAGGAGAGTGTTGCTACCCCTCGCCGGCCAGCTCGAGCAGCCGACGGGTCAGTACCTCGCGGGCCTCTGCGGACTTGGTGACGATCAGGATAGTATCGTCGCCTGCGATCGTTCCCAGCACTTCATCGAACTCCTCTTCGTCGATCGCCTCGGCAATAGGTTGGGCACCACTCCGGACAGTATGAAGAACAATGAGCTCCCCAACACCGTTTATGCGAGAGAAGAGCTGAGGTAAAAGATTGACAAGTAATGGCTTATCTTCGTCATTGCCCAGTGATTCCCGAGCGACGTACCGTACGCCGTCCTCGGCAGAAACTCTCGCCAAACCAAGGTCGCGGATGTCGCGCGAAAGGGTGGCTTGCGTGACGTCCACGCCACGCCCGACCAGCAACAGTCGGAGCTCTTCCTGGCTTCCAACCTCATGCGTCGAAACGAGCTCGGTAATAGCCGCTTGACGCACTTGTTTTCTGGTCATCGTTCCTCCGAAATAGACGCCCTGGCCACCAACGCACAGCATATGTCGGGAACCGGCCATTGACCAGAGTCAAATGCATGATTATGCATTATACGTGAATAGAATCCCGGTCGGAGTCCTTGGCGCCAGCGGATACGCTGGTCGCGAACTCAGTGCGCTCGTCGCACAGCACCCGCGCTTTTCGCTCGTGTTTGCTACCGCAAACGAGCAGCGCGGGCAAACGGTGCGCGCGGGCCGGCACGATATCACGTTCATCGCAACCGACGACGCGCCACTCGATCAGGCTGCCATAGTTTTCTGCGCCCTTCCACACGGCGCATCGCTGCCATGGGTGGAACGCGCGCGCGCGTTTGGCGCGCGCGTGATCGACCTCTCGAGTGACCTCCGGCCTGGGAACGGCCAGGCCGCGCCGCGCGCCGCCTATGGTATGCCGGAGCTGGGTTCCGCAACGCGTGCCGCCATTCAGGCCGCTGAGATCGTCGCGAACCCAGGATGCTATCCCACATCGATCCTCCTTGCCTTGGCTCCATTGGTGGCGGCCGGGCTAGTCGCACCAGGCGCGACAATCGTTGCGAACTCGGCAAGCGGCGTCACGGGCGCTGGCAATTCGCCCAAGCGCGAACTGCTTTTCGCGGAAGTCGCGGGCGACTATCGCGCATACGGCGTCGGCAACGCGCACCGACACCTCAAGGAGATGACGGCAACCATGGCGACACTTGGCGCCGAAGACGTCGATCTCGTGTTCACGCCGCATCTGTTGCCGGTCGCCCGGGGAATTCTGTCGACCATCACCGTGCCGCTCGTGGCGGAGCTGATCGACGCGACGGAGCCGTTTCGCAGCGCATATGCGAACGAGCCGTTCATCGAAATAGTGA
>JBDTXZ010000064.1:0-9652 GCA_040005935.1 bacterium
CGTAGTCCACCACTTCGTTGCCCGTGCCGGTACGCAGCACGCGCAGCGGCTGACTGCCGAGGATGTGCGGCGTGGACGGCAGGAAGCCGCAGAGCGGAAAGAAGCGCAGGTCGCAGCTCAATCTCCGGCGCGGCCCCGGGTTGCTGCTCGAATGCAGCAACAGTGAGTTGAAAATGACCGCCGTTCCGGCTTGAGCCTGGATATCGATGGGAGGACGAAAAGGCGAAAGCCGCGGATCCTCGAGCTTCAGCCACTGCTGGCAGAGGAGTCCGTGGCGATGAGAGCCGGGATACAAGCGGAGATTCCAGTCGGGGCACGAATTCAGCGGCGTCCACAATGTGATGCCGGCCGGGCTCGTCGGAATCGCGGCGCCACTGAAATCCTGATGGATGAGATACTGACCCTGCACCTCCAGATACTGTGCGTTGGGGTCGTATCCGCCATGATCAACTGGCTTGACCTCTCCGCCCTTGAACTGCCCGTGAAAATTGCTGCTCACATGAACGATCGGTCCGATGAGGCGCGAGATCACCGGCTCGAGTAGGGCGAGAAGCGCCTTGGCCAGTACCGGCGAAGTATCGATGCGCGACATGCGCTGCCTCACCTCGACCGGCAACACCACCGGCGGGCTATTCGGGTCAAGAATTTCCTCCATCTCCGCAGCGCTAACGCCGAGTCGCTCGGCAACGATAGGCTTGAACAAGCTCGTTATGTCATCTGCGACGCCTTCGAGTATGAAATAGCCATCCTCCTCGAACTGCTGTGCCGCCGCGGCAACGTTTTCTGCTGTTAGTGCATCAAGCCGAAGCATTAATTGAATCCCTGTATTGGAGGTGTTGAGAGTGCATCTGGGCTCGCACTTCCTGCCCGAACACTCATGCAAAAATTGTCCCGCGCGCCTCGCGAAACGAGCAGAGCCGTGAACGTGACGTATGCGATCATTGCGCCCCCTTCGGACCACAGGGGGATCGTGAGTTCAACCGGTGACCGCTCGTTCACATTGTCATCCTGCACGAGCGACCTCTCGTGTCGGATCCTCGATACGCTCCGCGTGCGCGCTAGGGCATCATAGGTGCACCGTTGGCCTGCCCGCGACGAATCGCACGCCGCCTGTGCCGATCAACACGGCCGCGTACGCGATCACACCCAATGGCACCGCCGCAACGACACTGGGTAGTGGGACGAGCCAGAGAATGGTCGCCATCGTTGCGGTTGCGAGTACAGGACGCCACAGTCGCGTGGCTACGCCGAACGGAAGGCCAAGTCGTCCAGAGTACACGAGCGCCACGACCGTCCGAATCGTCTCCGTCGCTACCGTGGCCACCGCTGCACCGATCATCCCGTACCTCGGAATGAGCAGAACGTTGAGGACGAAATTTGCGGCCGCGCTCCACACCGACGTGCGCAGCACGAATGCCTGCTGATGCCGCGCAATGAGTCCCATTTGCACGACATTCCGCACCCACGCGACGACGATCGACCAGATGAGCACTTGCAGCGCGGGCACAGCAGCAGCGTACGTCGCGCCGAAGACCAGCTGCATCAAGCCGCCTGCAAGCAGGCATCCTCCCGCCGCCAGCGGCAGCGCGACGGTGAGCACCTGAATCATCGCGTGATCGAACAGGGCGCGTTGGCGCGCAGGATCCGCGTCGTCGCTGCCTTCGCGTGCAAGCACGGGTAGCAGGCTGTTGCCGTACGTGACGCCAATGTTCAGCAGAAAGCTGATCAGGGTATAGGCGGCGGCGTACATGCCCGCCGTTCGCGCATCCCTGAGCGCGCGAAGGAAAATCAGGTCGCTGTTGAAGATCGCGAGACCGAGCACCGCATGGGCAACGAGCGGCCATGCCGACATGAAGAGGGGACGCACCACGTCGGGCGCGCGGCGCACGCGCAGCGAATACCCAAACCGCTTGAGCACCAGCGCGAGAATGACCACCATTGTTCCATCGCCGACCACGTGCGCCCAGGGCACGAGGCTCATGTCGCCGGGAGTCCGCACGAACACGACGATGAGCGCCAGCGCCAGCAATTCGGCAATGACGCGTCCCACAGCCGCGGCAACCGGACGTTCGATGCCGAGAAAGACGAATCTCGTACTCCCGGCTATGCCAATGAGCGTGAACGACGTAACGGCGAGGATCGCTCCATCGGGTTGCGGCAGGAAGAAGATTCCTGCGACGCACAACACCGCGATGCAACCGAGCGCGAGCCACAGGCGCGCGACGAGCAGCGGCGCCGTGATGTGATCGACAGAGCCGGGCTCTCGCGCCACGCTGCGGGCGCCGAGCACTTCGATTGAGAAGTCTGCGACGTGCGAGAAGTACAGCACGATCGCCGCAGCGACCGCAATTATCCCGTAGGAGTCAGCACCAAGTCGCCGCGCGACATAGACCGTGCCGCCGAACCCGATGAGTCGCGCCACGGTCTCGCCAAGGCCGAGCACCGCGAACATGCGGCCGACTGCCGCATCAGGCCTGGAAATGGCGCGCCAGTCCTGCGATCACATGTATCCATCGCGACGAAGCGTCTCCAGCCCGCCACCATCGTCCTTGTCCTGCGCTCGGCCGGACCGCTCAGCGATGTTGGCGAACTTGCCGCTGCGCAGCTCCGTGATGATTTCCGGTACGTTGCGCGAGTCGGAGACGACGGAATTCGTGCACGTCGCGCAGCCGAGCGAGCGATAGCGAATGCCCTGGCCCTGATTGTAGTACAGCGACACCGTGGGGATTTTTTCGCGCTCGATGTACTCCCAGATGTTGAGCTCCGTCCAGTCGAGCAGCGGGTGAATGCGCACATGCGTGCCGGGCGCGAACTCCGTCTTGTACTGGTTCCAGAACTCGGGCGGCTGCTCACCGACGTCCCACACGTTCGTCTGCGTGCGCGGCGAAAAGTAGCGCTCCTTGGAGCGACTGCCTTCTTCGTCAGCGCGTGCGCCGACGATGACCCCCGTGTATGGCTCGGAGCTTGTGTCACGCTCGTAGGCGCCCGTCGTCAGGTTGAGTCGATTCCGCGGCCACTCCCCGCTCAGGGTGTACTTGAGCGCTTCCGACTTCAAGGCACCGCAGCACGCAATGCGGTCGATGGCGCCGTCGGGGAAGGTGCGCTTGGCCGCAATCGCTTCCGTGTTCTGTCCAACGATCATCGTGAGCTTCCACTCCATCGCGAGCCGGTCGCGATAGGTGATCATCTCCGGAATCTTGAACGAGGTGTCGATGTGCACGAGCGGAATCGGCACATGGCCGAAGAACGCCTTGCGCGCCAGCCAGAGCAGCACCGTGCTGTCCTTGCCGATCGACCAGAGCATGCAAAGCTGCTTGAAGTTCGAGTACGCCTCGCGCAGGATGTGGACGCTGCGGTACTCCAGTGCATCGAGGTGGTCCAGTTCTTCGCTCATGCAATCATGCCCGTGCTCATGCGGCTTTGCACGTTCGCCATGATCTGGCGCACGGCTTCATCGACGGATGTCCTGGTTGTGTCGATCACGACGTCCGCCTTTGTCGGCGGCTCGTACGGATCACTGATGCCAGTGAAGTTCTGAAGCTCACCGCTCCGGGCTTTCGCGTATAACCCCTTTACGTCACGCTGTTCGCACACGTCCAGGGGCGTGTTGACGAACACTTCCACGAAGCTGTTGCACATCGCGCGCACGGCATCGCGCGATTCGCGATATGGCGACACAAGCGATGCCACGACGAACACGCCATGCGACTCGAGACGACTCGCCAGGAACCCCACGCGCTTGATATGCGCGTCGCGATCCGGCCGAGTGAATCCGGTATTCGGGAAGATCGCGCGAACGCTGTCCCCGTCGAGATGCTCCACTTTCAAGGCGAGTCGGCGCAGCTCGGCCGTGACCTGATCGGAGATCGTGCTCTTTCCTGATCCGGACAGACCCGTAAACCAGATCACCGACGGCTTGGTTTCAACGCGGCCGTAGTTGAGTCGGTCCCACAGGCGTTCGTGGACCCAGAAGAGCCCGATTTTGGAGACGAACTCCATGGCGCCCACGAACAGCGAGAGCCCCCATCGATGCGTGAAGATGAACACGATGACGGACGTCGCGAACGTGCCCAGGATGCGCCAGCTCACCGCCTTGCCGACGCTTCGCGCATGCGTGTCGCGCACTACTGCCATCGAACGACTCCAAATTGTAGACGCAACACGTGTCTCCTCACCATGGCCGGAAGATGATTCCCTTTTCCTGAAGCAACCGCTTCACTTGATCCACCGCATCGTGTGCATCGGGATCTGGAATCAAGAGGTCGTGCGCAACATCCGTTGTCGCCGTGTCGCCCACCCACACCACTTGAATACGGTCTGCTTCGACAGTCGCCTTGATTAACTCGACATCCGCCTGCGTAAGTTCCGCGGCGGTCACGATCAAGATGACACCGGCGTCAAGCATGAGGTTCGCAACCTCCGCCAGGCGACGCAGGTGCTCGCGACGATTCTCCGCGCCGCGGGCAATGTCTGCATCCACGCCGTACAGCACGTTGCCGATGCCAAGGTAGTACACAATGTTGCCGAGTTCGAACAGGCGCTGCTCGACGTCCTTCGCCACGCTCTTGCGGTCCTGCGCCACGTCACCGGTCATGAGCAACAGCGTGGGACGCTGCCGATAGCGCTCGGAGCGCTGCTCGGCGGGAATGTTGCTGGCTTCCCACTTGTAGTTGCGCAGGAGGACGCGATCGCGGACAGACGACATCGTGTCTGGCAACGCTTCACGCACAATGCCGCCGCCGCGAATTTCGAAGTCGTCGACGAGCACGAACCGGCTGGTCGTCGCGAGGTCACTCGCCAAGTCGAACGCAATCGCACGATTCGTCTTGAGCGTTACCTCGGCAACTTCATGGCGGTCGACGCGAGTCTTCTCTTCGTCCACGTTCAGGGTCGACGCATCGAGCACACGGTGAATCTCCTCGACTTTCACCGGCACGCGCGCTGCACCGATCTTCAGCACGTAGTCCTTGTGCTTGACGAGCGGCGCCTTCCCCAGCCAGAACACCGACGCACGAAGGCGTGTTGTGACCTGCGGACGAAGCTCTCCCGCCACCGCCGCCAGTTCGCCGCGCGATACGTAAAGCTGCTCGGTCAGCGTGAAGCCCGTGGCTTCGCCGGCTTCCGCTGACTGCGGCGCACCACGGTTGAACGCTTCGATGCTCTTGACCGTCGCCTTTTTGCCCGACGGGTAAAAAACGACCTCGGCGCCGACGTTCACTCGGCCGGTGTCGACCGTTCCGGCAACGATACGCCGGTCGTCGCCTTGCCGCGTGAACTTGTAGACGTCCTGCACGGACATGCGGAATGGCTTGTTCGCATCAGGTGCTTCCGCGCGAAAGGCATCGAGCGCCTCTAAAACCGTATGTCCAGTGTACCACGGCATTTCGAGTGAGCGATGTGCGATGTTCTCGCCTTCGCGGCCACTGACGGGAATGAACCCCACCGGCACCACATCCAGGCGACTGAGGAACTCGCGATACTCGGCCTCAATGCGGTCGAACACCGCGCGATCGTAATTGACGAGGTCCATCTTGTTCACGAGCACGACGAGCTGCCGGATGCCCAGCATCGACATCATGTAGCCATGGCGTCGCGAGTTTTCCTGGACGCCTTCCTTCGCATCGATCACCAGCAGCGCCGCTTCAGCACGTGCGGCGCCCGTGATCAGGTTCCGCAGGAATTCGATATGGCCTGGTGCGTCGATGATGATGTACGGACGCTGTTCCGTCTTGAAGAACACGCGTGCCGCGTCAATCGTGATGCCTTGGGCCTGTTCATCCTTGAGGGCATCGAGCAGGAACGCGTACTCGAATGGCTTGCTGTTGCGCTCGCAGTTTGCGCGAACGGCTTCGAGCTTACCGTCGGGCAGGGAACCCGTGTCCGCAAGCAGGCGACCGATAATCGTGCTCTTCCCGTGATCGACGTGCCCGCCGATCACGAGGCTCAGGCGCCGCTGGGCCGCGGCGGATGACGATGCCGTCACTTCGCCCGCCAACTCAGGAGCGTCCAGCGCCACTGGGCACTCCCACGGCGGCAAGGGTACGACGACCAGTGGCCATAGCCAACAAGTACAGGAACGCGGCCATGACGACGAGCGCCTTGATGCCGGTGGCGTACGATGCCGACTCCAACAACCCGCCGACGAGAGAGCCGAGCAGGTTGGCACCGAATGCTTCAGCGCGGAATCCGATCGCCTTGAAGCTCGAGATGAACACGAGCCCCGCGAAGAACGCTGGCAAGCAGTAGATCACCGTAACAGCGAGTGCACGGACGATCTTGGAGGGGAAGAACAACGCTTCAGCCGGTACGAAGTACGCCAGGGACATCGTCACGAACAGTCCCACGAACGCGACGGCTCGAGGCACCTCCATTTTCCGCACGACCACGTTCGCCAGTAAGACGAGCATGAGTAACGCGGTGATCACGATCGAGTTCACCAGCCAGGTCGTGCCAAAGAGCAGGGCCGTCTTGGAGATGATCTGCACCTCGAGCAGCATGAATGCGGCGCCGAGGTAGAAGAAGTGCCACATGAACGGCTCTTCGGATTGCTTGAAGCGGCGAATGGCGAGCGTCGCAATGAGGATGAGGCCCATCGACAGGACCCACACGATGGTTGGGATGCGACGGTACTGCTGGTACAAATAGGGCCAGTCGTCGGTGCTGACGCTTGCTGCCTCGATCGGCGGGCTGAGACGGGCCGTGACAAAGGTGTTCAGCGACGTGTCCGCTGCGAGCGCCTGCTTGATGCGCTCCGGACTTCCAGCGACGAAGTAGTACGAGTCACTCTTGAGGGTGAGCGGCTCCTGCCCGAATGCTTCCGTGATGATCGCCTTGGCGCGCCCCGCGAACCACGGACGCGACGCAGAGAACGACATCACGAACAAGCCATCCGGCGCGAGAATGCGTCGCACCTGGCGGAGGGCCTCGACGGTGTAGACGTAATTGTCGAGCCGGATGTTGGTGTAGTAGGAACTCGTCGTGTGAGAGTCCAGAATCGAAAAGACGACGAGATCGTACTGGCCCTGCGCGTTCTGGATGAAGCTGCGTGCGTCGTCCTGCACCACGTGCACGCGAGGATTGGCGTACGGATGCTCGAAGTGGAGCCGCGTGCCAATGTCGATGATCAGCGGATCGATCTCGACGGCCGTGATGTCCTTGCCGCCATTACGGACGGCGCCCGATGCGTCATTGCCGGCGCCTGCGCCCGCGATGAGCACACGATTGGGCTGCGGGTAAAACCGGTAGGGCAAGTTGTACTGGTGGAACGCCACCGGCTTGTCGGAATAGAGCTCCGGATATTTCGCGACTGTGGCCGGCGAGAGATCCCACATCTGCTGGTACCAACTGTCGTTCGTATTCAGCAGGAAGGTGACCGGCGAGCCTTTGTATTCCATCGGGATCATCGTGAGCTTCTGGTATGGGGACCAGAATCGCTCCGCCTTGCCCGCCGTCATTCCCGCGGCAAGCTCCGTCTGCGTGCCTTTCCAATCACCGGCCCACCATTGCCGCTTGTACTGACCCATCGCCAGCAGGAGGAGCATGATCACCGAACTGACCGCAACAGCCTTACGCGCCTGCGGCAGCTTGCGCACGTAGACCAGCAGCCCAACGCAAAAGAGCGCGACCCAGAGAATGGGTGGGCTCCACATGAAACAGAGGAGCGTATAGAGCCAGATACCCGCGATGCTCGCGAAGACGTTCAGCGAATACGCGCGGATGCCATCCTTGGCGTTCTCCAGGTACCAGCCCACCGCCTGTCCCAGCGGCACGAAGATAAGCGCAATGAGCCCGAACAGCGTGAGCACGATCGCAAACGCAACTCCCACCGACGCGACCTGAAGTGCCCCCGACCCTTCGAAATGCTTCATGGTCCAGACGTGGATGTCGGACGCCGAGCCAACGAAATCGGACAACGATGCGATGAACTGACGCAGAGCATCCCACGGCAGCTCGATCAGGAAGACCAGCGCCAGCATGGGGACCAGCGTATACGCGAGCCTGAGGCGCTTCTTCGTCAGGTAGCATCCGAGGCCGAAGCCCAGGAAGCACGCGATGAGCACCAGCGACTTGAAGAACGCGAAAATTCGGATTTCCGAGGAGACCCAGCGGATCAGCAGCAGCTCGAGGTACAGGCTGACCACGCTGATCAGGGCGAACGCCCACGGCTCGTACCCGCCAATGGTCTCGAGATCGATGATCCCGAACCACCCCATCAGCCGCTCGCGATCAACGAGGTTGGGGAAGCGGATGAGGCCCACGCACCAGAACGCGCCATAGATGACGAGTGCCGTGAGAGCTGCAGCAGGGATGTAATGCAGTGCCGTCGCAACCGCACCAGACGAATTCATTCGGTAGGACCTCGAGACGGGTGAAATAACGGCGGCAAAGGCTAGCCAACTCTAACACAACGCACGGGATCCGTTCGCGACGATCGGCAGGCAATATTTGCCGTCGAGAGTCGAGCCGGACATCCCTATCGGGATATATGACGGTTACCGGGGAGGCGACGTCAAAAAATAATCGTCCCACGCGCCTGTCAGCGCGGTGCTGCGTCTCGTGGGGACGACTGCTATATTCTCACGCCGCTCTGGAATCGGCCGGAGCTCGCCGCCGTGCTTCACCCTCTGAGCCCGCCCACCGCAGCAGTGCGAGAGATAAGCAAGGCATGCACTATCTGTCCATTCCCCTCGGCCTGATTGCGTTCGCAGGCTTGCTGATATTGCCCGGCACCTGGGTCACTTTCCGCCGGTCCGGTGCAGACCTGCCGTTCTGGCCGAGACTCTGGCTTGGGGTCGCGCTTTCCCCCACAGTCATTTTAGCGCAATTCTATGCGCTTCGGCTACTGGGAGTTCCGTTCCACGCGACGTCGTGGGCGCTGCTGGCGTTGAACCTGCCCGCGGGGTACTGGCTTGTCCGCGAAAGGAAAAACGCAGGCGTGCTGGCGGCAGATGCCCGATTGGCCGTCGCTGCGGTCGCTGCGGTATGCGTTGCGGTTTTTGGGATGTACTTCGCACACCGGACCGTGTTTGGTCACGCGTGGATGCACGCGGACATCGTGTACCGGCTCGCCAATGGGCAGTTGCGCCCCGAAGAACCTGTGATGGCAGGCCTTCGGCTGGCCTATCCGTGGTTTGGGCACCCGCAGCACGCAGTGTTCAGCGACGTCATGACGTCGTCGTCGCTGGCCAATTACATCTGGCCGAACGTTGCCTATCTGCTCGCGACGCTGGGGCTCACGTGGTACATCGTGCGTGACCTCGATGGCGACGCGCATGCGACAGTGTGGTCGCTCATCCTGATCTTGTTCGCCGTGAACGTCGTCGGGTACACGCTCGGGGAGATCGCGCCCGAACGCTTTCTCAAGGCGGTGCCAGGCATCGGCGGATGGCGCTATTCCCCATGGATTCGCCGCTTTCTTTCCTTCGAGCAGGAACAAACAGTCATCCCGATGTTCTCGGGCCTGCTGTACCTGGCCGTAAATCGGTCGCGTGAAGCGTGGAGCCGCTACCGCTGGTTCATCGCGACATTGCTGCTGTGTTCTGTGGGCGTGGTGTACACGATTCTCTTGCCCGCCGCGTGCGCCATCGTCGCCGCGCTTGCCCTCGTACTACTCCTCCCTCCTCGGCTGCCAACCGCGGACGTCGTGCGCCGA
>JBDTXZ010000065.1:0-9530 GCA_040005935.1 bacterium
CGGGTCCAGCAGCGGAGTATCGAGCTCGTCTCCCGTATTTCCCCATTCGGGAACGTCGTGCTCTGCGGCCCAGGACCGGAGATCGGACATGCGGTGCCCGGGCGCGACGAGCGCGTCGAGGCGCGGATCGTGGATCAGCCAGTCAGGCGCATCCACTGCCGCAACTCCGCGAAGGACGGCGAGGCCAAGCCGGTACGAGAGTGAGCGAAGCTCGGGAGTGTGGATGGGTGGCACAGTATGGCAATACTACAATGCTGGCCCCGTTGAAGCCCCAGCACGTCGAGATAGCCTTCCGCCTCCGCGACATGCATAGCTGCGAGAGCCGTCAAGGCTCTTGCAACGTCTCAACATGCAACTTGATCCACACGGCGACTTGCTCGATTCCGAGTTCATTCGTCGCAGCAGAGATCACAATTGCGTAGAGTTCCGGGCCTGGGGCATTGAGCTTCTGTCCATTGACCTTAAGAAACACCAGCATCGCGGCCAAGGCCGAACGCTTGTTCCCGTCGAGATATCCCTGCTGCCTCGCCAAAGCGCATAGGTAGATCGCCGCGAGCGTCTCAAGGTCGTCCGCCTGACCGTAGGACCACGCGTTGACGGGTCGAGCAAGTGCGCTATCGATAGCTCCCTCGTCACGAATGCCACGGAGACCTCCGAAGAGCTCGATCTGGCGGTCGTGGAGTAGGTGAAGCGTGGCAAGAGGAATCCAGACAGGCTCGCTCATTTCGCAAGCGCGTCGAACACCTCGCGATACTGGTCCACTACCTCCTCCATCGCCTTGAGCGCTTCTGCTTGCGCAGGGTCAAGCGCGGTGACCAGATAAGTCCCTGGTCCCGCCTCCCTCCAGTAGAGGTCCTGACCCGGTTGCACCGCCAACCGGCGAGTCACCTCCGCCGGAAGCGTCGCGACGAGCGAACCACCTTGTGTGCGCGTTTTGGTCTTGAGCACCATGTTGGTCGGGGTTAGTGTGATATTTATGTAATAAAATATAGAGCCTCTCACACGACCGCAACTGAGGGCGCCGCGCCGTCTTGCGCCCAATCTCTCCAACCCGCAACATGACGTAGACCCGCCCGGAAGAGACGCCAGCATGCCCGGTCCTACCGATGTCGCCACTCCCCACCACTACCATAAGGTGGTGGATTGCCAGTACGCCTGTCCGGCGCACACCAATGTGCCGGAATACCTGCGACTCATCGCGCAGGGGCGCTACACCGAGTCCTATCTCCTCAATCGGGAATCGAACGTCTTTCCCGGGATACTCGGCCGCACCTGCGACCGCCCCTGCGAGCCAGCCTGCCGGCGCGGGCGCGTGGACGGAAAGCCCGTTGCGATTTGTCGCCTCAAGCGCGTCGCGGCAGACCTCCGCGACGACATCACGGCATACCTGCCCAAGGCGCCACTCGACAAGCGAGGCAAGAGAGTCGCCCTGATCGGAGCAGGCCCCGCCTCACTCACCGTCGCCAACGACCTCCTGCCACTTGGCTACGACGTCGTGATTTACGAAAAGCATTCGCAGCCCGGTGGGCTGATGCGTTTCAACATCCCCGCTTTTCGCCTCCCGGAACAGGTGCTCAACGAGGAGACGGGCTACATCATCGACATGGGCGCCGATGTGCGCTACAGCACCCCGGTCGAGAGCCTGAAGTCGCTGATGGCGGACAACGAGTTCGACGCCATCTTCGTCGGCAGCGGTGCGCCCAAGGGAAAGGAACTCGACATCCCCGGCCGCTGGGACGACGGAGCCAAGGAGCACATCCACATCGGTATCGAATGGCTGGGTTCCGTCCACTTCGGTCACATCGAAACGATCGCGCCTCGCGTGCTGATCATCGGCGTGGGCAACACCGCCATGGATTGCTGTCGCACCTCGAGGCGGCTGGGTGGCCTCGATACGAAAGTTGTCGCTCGACGCTCGCGTGAATTCTTCAAGGCGTCACCATGGGAGTTGGAAGACGCAGGCGAAGAGGGCATCGAGATCGTCGAGAATCACTCGCCCAAACGGTTCGTCATAGAAGGCGGCACGCTCGTGGGCATGGAGTTCGACACGGCGAATGGCTCCGTCATTCTTCCGTGCGACGAAGTCATTCTCGCGATTGGGCAGGACAATGCATTCCCCTGGATCGAGCGCGACATCGGCATCGAGTTCGACAAGTGGAACATGCCCGTGATCGACAAGACGACCTTCGAGTCGACACGACGCGGCGTGTTCTTCGGCGGCGACTCGGCGTGGGGCCCGCAGAACATCATCTGGGCGGTCGAGCACGGCCATCAGGCGGCGACTTCCATTCACCTGCACTGCCAGGACCTGCCAGTGGGTGAAAGACCGGCGCAGGGCATGCATCTCGAGAGCACGAAGATGGGCCTGCACTCGTGGGCCTACTCGAACGACTTCAATCCCTCACCGCGCGCGAAGATGCATCACGCGGAGCTCGTCGAGCGATTCTCGAAGCTGAGCGCCGAGGTGGAGCTTGGGTTTACGCCGGAGCAGACGGCGACCGAAGTAGAGCGATGCCTGAACTGCGATATCGAAACACACTTCGAGAACACGCTCTGCATCGAGTGCGATGCGTGTGTGGATGTGTGTCCGGTGAGTTGCCTCACGATCACGACCAATGCGCCGAGTGAGTCGCTGCTTCGCGAGCTGTTATCCGCACCAGCGCAGAATGAAACGCAGGACATCTACGTCTCGGACTCACTCCCGCAGACCAAGCGGGTCATGGTGAAGGACGAGGATTTGTGCCTCCACTGCGGATTGTGCGCCGAACGTTGCCCGACAGCAGCCTGGGACATGAAGAAGTTCGAGCTCGTTCTTCCGTACGCATCCTTGACGAGTACCGCAGCCGTATGAGTGGCATTAACGACTTCGCATTCAAGATGGCCACCGTGAATGGCACGGGTTCGGCCAGCGCGAACAGCCTGCTGATGCAGGCAATTTTCCGGATGGGAATTCCAGTGACGGGAAAGAACATCTTTCCGTCGAACATCCAGGGGCTTCCGACCTTCTATGAAATTCGGGTGAGCAAGGACGGCTACACTGCGCGGCCAGAAGCGGTGGATCTCGTCGTCGCACTCAATCCGGCCACCTATGCACGAGACGTCGCCTCGGTAACGCCAGGCGGTTATCTCCTGTACGACTCCTCGTGGCCACTCGAGCCAGAGCTCGTGCGCGAAGGTATCACGATACTCGGCATCCCGTTCGGGAAGATGTGCGTCGAGACATTCGAGGGCGATCGCAACCGTACGCTGCTCAGGAATATCGTGTACACCGGTGCGTTGGCGGCGCTGCTCAAGCTCGATCTCGACATCGTAGGCCAGATGCTCATCGAGAAGTTCTCGAAAAAGAAATCGTTGCTCGAGGCGAACAAGACGGCGATTCGGCTCGGCTACGATTACGCGATGGCGAATTACGAATGTCCGCTGTCGTTCCATCTCGAGAAGATGGATGCGACCAGCGACTCCATTATCATCGACGGCAATGCCGCGGCCGCACTTGGTGCTGTTTACGCCGGGGCGACTGTTGGTGCGTGGTATCCGATTACGCCATCGACGTCGTTGATGGAAGCGTTCACGATGTTCTGCAAGAAGTTCAGGACGGATCCAGAAACCGGATTGGCGAAATACTGCATCATCCAGGCGGAAGACGAATTGTCTGCCGCCGGAATTGCGATTGGTGCAGGGTGGGCAGGCGCGCGCGCGTTTACGAACACGGCGGGCCCGGGCATCTCGCTGATGCAGGAGTTCGTCGGCCTCGCGTACTACACGGAGATCCCTGCAGTCTTCTTCGATATTCAGCGCACGGGGCCTTCTACCGGTATGCCGACGCGCACGCAGCAGGCGGATTTGTTCTCGCTTGCCTATGCGTCGCACGGCGACACGAAGCATATCGTGCTCTTTCCGTGCAATCCGGAAGAGTGCTTTTACATGAGCGTCACGGCGTTCGATCTGGCCGATCGTTTTCAGACGCCGGTATTCGTGGCGAGTGATCTCGACATCGGCATGAATGACTGGATGTGCAAGCGGTTGCAGTGGGACGACGACCACAAGTGGGATCGCGGCAAGTGTCTCTCTGCCGACGAGCTTGAATCGGTGAAGAAGTTCTCTCGGTATCTCGACGCCGAGGGAGACGGGATTGCTGCGAGGTCGCTGCCGGGTGTGCATGGCAATGGCGCGTATTTCGTGCGTGGATCGGGGCACGACAAGCACGCCGCGTACACGGAAGATTCTGACGCATATCAGGAGGTTGTCGACCGGTTGGCGCGCAAGCTGGCGCTGGCGGCAACTCAAGTGCCGGCGCCGGAGATTCGCGTGGTGCCGGGCGCCGACATCGGCATCGTATCGCTGGGCGGTTGCCATGCCGCGGTGGTGGAGGCGATCGACTTGCTGCGCGCCGCCGGAATCGAGGCGGATTACATGCGCATCAAGGCATTTCCATTCGATGCGCCTGTGCGCGCATTTCTCGATTCGCACGCGGTGAATTTCGTCGTCGAGCAGAACCGCGATGCGCAGTTGCGGTCGCTGCTGGCAATCGAAACTGGAATGCCGAGGGACGACATGACTCCCGTTCTGGATTACGGCGGAATGCCTTTGACGGCTAGCGTCGTGGTGAAGGCGGTGATGCGACATCTCAGCAAGACGGCGGACTCAAGCGAGGGCGCAGCGCTTTCGATTGCGCGAGGGCCGCGATTGATCTCCCTCCCTTCCGCTGGCATAGACTGACAACGTGAGACGACAGACATGGCATCGATAGCGAAGCCTCCGGTTCGGCATCCCGGGCTCAAGAGAAACGCGCTCGGCTTTACGCAGCGTGATTATGAAGGCGCAATGTCCACGCTCTGCGCGGGATGCGGCCACGATTCTGTTACTGCTGCACTCGTGCAAGCGTGCTTTGAACTCGACCTTCCGCCGCATCGCGCCGCGAAGATGAGCGGCATTGGCTGCTCGTCCAAGACCACCGCGTATTTCATGCGGCAGTCGCACGGATTCAACTCTGTGCACGGACGTATGCCGTCTGTGACGTCTGGCGCCAACGCGGCGAATCGCGACCTCACGTACATCGGCATTTCCGGCGACGGCGATTCACTGTCGATTGGACTCGGGCAGCTTTGCCACGCCATTCGCCGCAACGTGCGGATGCTGTACGTGATCGACAACAACGGCGTGTACGGGCTCACGAAAGGCCAGTTCTCTGCATCGGCGGATGTGGGTTCGACGTCGAAGAAGGGGGAGGCCAACGTGCAGCCGCCGATCGATCCCGTGCTGCTCGCGCTCACGCTCGGCGCGACGTTCGTGGCGCGGAGCTTTTCCGGTGACAAGGCGCAGCTCGTCCCCATCCTGAAGGCAGGCCTCTCCCACAATGGGCTCGCACTCATCGACGTGATCTCCCCGTGTGTCACCTTCAACGATCACGACGGCTCCACGAAGAGCTACAAGTTCACGCGCGAGCATGAGGTCGAAATCTCGACGGCCGATTTTGTGCCGTTACGTCACGAGATCAAGGCGCCGGAGACGAATGAAGCAGTCTCGGCAATCACCATGCACGACGGATCTGTGGTGCGGTTCAGGAAAACTCACGACGGGTACAATCCGACCGACCGAGCCGCAGCGTATGCTCACGTACGCGCGTGCCAGGATCGGCAGGAAGTAGCCACCGGACTGCTCTTTCTTGATGAGGGCGGGTCGGACATGCATGCGGTGGCGAAGACGGTGACGACGCCGCTGGTGGATCTGACGTATGAGCAACTGTGCCCGGGAAACTCGGCGCTTCAGGCGCTGATGGAGAAGTATCGGTGAACCTCGATGTCTTCGTACTTCTGTAGGATTGCGGTCTCGACGGCGTTGGTTGCGTGTGCCGCGTGTGGTGCCGCGACGGAGCCAAATCAGGCAGGGACGAGCGCGATTCCTGTTCGCGTAGCGCTCCCCCGAGCGCTGACGGCGGGCGAGCAGAAAATCGTCAATGCGTCGAACGAGTTTTCGTTCTCGCTCTTTCGCCAGCTCAACGCGTCACAGAAGGATTCGAACATCTTCGCGTCTGCGCTCGGAGCATCGATGGCGCTCGGGATGACGATGACGGGCGCGTCGGGATCGACATACGACCAGATGCGCAGCACGCTCGGCTTGAGTGCGGCTCCGGATTCGGAAGTCCGCAGCAGCTACAAGTCCCTCATCGCGCTGGTGAACGATCTCGATCCACTGGCCGATTTTCGCGTCGGAAGTTCGCTGTGGTATCGCAGCGATTTCTCGCTGAACCAGAGTTTTGTCGACGCTGGATTGAGCGCATTCGGCGCGCAGGTGAGTGCGCTCGACTTCGCGAGCTCGACGTCGGCGCAGACGATCAATTCGTGGGTTGCTGCGGCGACGACGGGACGGATTCCGACGATTGTCGAAGATGTTGATGCCACGCAGTCGATGGTGCTCGTGAACGCGATGTACTTTAGGGGACTATGGCGCGATCGCTTCGATCCGATCGTTACGACCGGCGCGGTGTTTCACGGCGCTGTCGGCGAGCAGCCCGCAAAAGTGATGTATCGCGTGGGGCTGATGCGGTACTTTGCCTCACGTGAATTGGAGGCAGTTGACTTGCCGTTCGGCAACGGCGCGTTCGCGCTGACGGTCGTGCTGCCTCGCGCGGGACGAAGCCTTGATGCTACTGCCGAGATGTTCCAGAATGGCGGTTGGTCGCAGTACACGGCGCTTCAGCGGGAAGTCGGCATGCAGCTCTACATGCCGCGATTCAGGATTCTGTGGGATCGAACGCTGAACGACGACCTGTCCGCGCTGGGGATGCGCGCTGTCTTCACCAAAAACGGAGCTGACTTCACGCGCATTTCGCCGCGTGGCCGAGAGCTGTCTCTCGGTGCTGTGAGGCAGAAGACACTTATCGATGTGACGGAAGACGGAACGCTTCCGGCTGCAACGCAGACTAGTCCTCCCGCCAACTCTCCGATTTTTTTCCCGCTGATCATGTTCGTGGACCGGTCGTTCCTCTTCGTGATCCACGACCGGTTATCGGGAACTATCGTGTTTATCGGGAAGGTCGTTCGGATGTAAACCCCTGTCATCCCGCATGCTACGGAGCGCAAGTCGGGATTTGCTGGCTGCGTCCTTGAACGATCAGGGCGCAGTGAGAGTAGATCCCGACACTCGCGTTGCGAGTGCGGGATGGCACTCACAATTACGGGCGAGCCTTCGCCGTCCTGCCACTGCTACCAGAACTTTGGTCGCCGTTGATTGAGCTCGTGCCGCCGCTCGCCTGGATCGGTGCCTGCGCGGGTGCGGAGGAGGGCGGCGGAGTCGGAGCGGATCTCGGTTGCGCGGTTCGTTCACCTGGCGGCGCCGATGGCGTGGCGGCAGTGCGCTCGCCCTTCGTGTAGCCATTTCCTTTTTCGGCGCGTCCGCGTGATTCCGTTCCGCCGGGATCGTTGTGCAACACAATCGTTGGTGGGTAGTAATACCCGACATTACGCCCACGATAGTTGTCGCCGTAGCCGTAGCCTCCGCCGCCACCGAATCCATAGGTCGCGAGGCCGTATGGCGCGTATCCGTACGGCGTATAGCCAAGGAGGCCGCGATCGAAGGCCCGGCGTCCGAAGGGCCAGTAGCCAAATCCCCACGGGTCATAGGTGACGACAGAGATGTACACGCGTTGGCCCGTGCCCTGATCCCATGAGTCCGCCGACGCGCGACCGAAACAGTCATAGTACCAGCAGTTGCGCCGGCCGTATCGGCTGCGGGTCTCGTCGTCGCCGTTGTTCTCGAGGGCCGTGCGATTGGAGACGGCTACCATCGCGTCCGTCACACGGGGCGGCACACCAGCGTCCGCGAGCTCGGTGAGCGTGCGCGCATCGGTTGCGAAACGTTGTCCGCTGGCGCGAATCCATTCTTCGACGATCGCTGGGTCCACGATGTGGCTCGCTTCGACGATGGCGCTCGATCCCGCTGGTGCCCCTGCGGCAATTCGTGCGGTGAGTGTCGACATCCTGCGCTCGCTCACTGCTTTCGCGATCTCCTCGGGCACGCCGTCCGGAATTCCGACGTCGCGATACCGGGCGACGCGAATATTTGCGCCACCGCCCGCGGAGGTACTGCGCACATCGAGCCACTGACCCGGCGTATTGATTGCCAACACGGCGGACATTTCACTCAGCACGCCCTGGCACGTCACCCTGGACTTCAGGAACACTCGGCGTTGATCGGCTGACCATTGAGCGTTTTCCGAGCCGGTGCAGCCATTGATGTCAATGGCCTGTACGCGTCCGCTCGCGTCGATGCGATCGCGCGACAGGATCTTGCCGTCGGCAATCGCGGAGATCTCGACGATGTTGTCGTCCGCTGTGGGTGCGACACAGACGATGCGCGCGGGCGTCGCGTCGAGGAAGCGCGACGTATCCGCTGGCGCAGCGGACCAGCATCCGAGCCATGCGCGCCATCCCGGGCCGGGGCCAGTCGCGAACTGCTGCGCGTGGCTGGAAACGGGCGCAGCGACTGTTACAGCGATCGCCGAGGTGGCGACAATGAGTGCGCAGCGAATGGTGGATTTCATCGTAACGTCCCTCTTGGAGCGATTGCCGGTGCCGGACTGAGTACCGCGAATGATCCGGAAGTTATGGTATACAATCTGTCTAACGCAATAGTATACAATTGAGGACAGAGTGTCCTCTTTCTTGGATTCTCACAGTCATTCCAAGCGCAATACGGTTCAGACCAGGGTGTCATCCCGCAGGGGCGAAGCGACTGTCGGGATCTACCATCATTACTCTGTGGCGTTCGTCGAGTGCGTGGACATAAGATCCCGACACTCGCTCGCTGCGCTCGCGCTCGCGGGATGACATCCATCCGCACCCTAACTGAACGCATTGATTCCAAGCGAGCCTATCCCGCCAGCTGCGTGGCCAGCTTCTGGAGCACGGCTTGGAGATCCGGCACATCGTCCAGCACCTGCAATACGGGATCTGTGCCGAACTGTTCCATCCGTGCAATGGCATTTCGAATCGTGAACGTGCGCGGGTCGAGCGATGAGTCCACCTCCTCCCACAGCAGCGGCATCGACACCGTCGCGCCGGGCAGCGGACGGACGCTGAACGGTGCGACAATTGTCTGCCCTGTTCGATTCTGCAGGTAATCGAGGTACACGGCGTCGCCACGCTTGGTCACGTGTCGAGTGATCGTCGCAATGCTGCCCAACTCACGGAGAGCGACACGCGCGAGTAGCTCGCCGAGCGTGCGGGACTGCGCGTATGTGCACTGTCGCGCGAGTGGCAGCAGGATATGCAGCCCGGTCTTGCCAGTGGTCTTCACGTAGCTCGGAAGCCCGATCGATTCGCAGAGCGTTCGCATCACGATCGCGGAGCGTATCACATCGGAGAAGGGTGCTTCCTTGGGATCGAGGTCGATGACGCACCAGTCCGGAAGCTCCAACGATCCAACCTTACTCGCCCAGATGTGGAGTGGGATGGAGCCCAGGTTTGCGACGTAGAGCAGGGACTCGACGTCGTCGCAGACGAAGTAGTTGATCTCGCGCTGCGTATCTT
>JBDTXZ010000066.1:0-9477 GCA_040005935.1 bacterium
CACGCCACTCATCACCGAGAGATATGGAACGAGCGAGTCATCGGCGTTGACGAGCAACTCCGCCCACTCGCGCTCCACCGGCATCGCTTCGACCGCGCGCCCATAGCGCGTAAGGCGCCCCTCCTCGATGATGCCGCGGCCCTCGAGGAATTGCATCGCGCGACGATATGCAACCCGATCCAGAGGTACCGGAAGCTCGAGATCGTCGGCCGCCACCCCGAGGTCCGCGCACGTAATCGCTACGCGCTCCGAGTCGCCAGCCAACTGAAACTCGGGCGCCGTTGGCTTGAGCGACGCAAAGTCGATGTCGCGATCGCTGAGGATGAACACGCGCCCGCCGGCGACACGCCCATGCACGCGACCCGCCATTTGAAGAATCTCGTTCGCGCCAAGGTGCAGCTTGGTCAACACGTTCTTGCCGCGTTCGACGATGGACGTAAAACGCGTGTCGTCGATGATGACAGTGTCGAGGCCTTGCACGTTCAGCGCACTTTGCCCTGCCGCCGTCATCGCGAGGAAGTAGGGCTTCTGCTCCTGGCCTTCGAGAAACGGCCGAAGGACGCGGATCGGCTCACCCCCGTGATAGTGCGCAGTGTTGATGCGCGGCGCACGCATGCGAACGTTTTCTGCCGCCTGCTCGACGCCTTTCCTCGTGGGGACGAAAATCGCGACGCCGCGCTTTTCCTTGTACACGCGCTGAAGGAACTTGTCGTCGAGAAACTCACCGACGTCCTTCCGAAGCACTTCGACCTTCGCCGCCTTTTCCGGATCGAAGGCGTAGACTTCGAGCACGTCCGAACTCTCGAGATACCGGCGATAGAATGTCGGGTCGACAGTGGCCGACAACCAGATGAACCGGCAGCCGACGCGCTTGCCCAGCGCGAGACACAGCTCCAGTTCCGCCGACGTCTGGTGAATTTCGTCGACGATGAGCGTGTCACTTGGCAAGATGTCCCCGTCCTGGAACCACCGTCGCGCAATGCCAGTCGTGACAATGATGACGTTCCAACTCGGCGTATCGGGCGTTGCTTCACGCTCACGGTTGATCACGCCTACGCGAAGTGCAGTGGTGTGCAGCAGCTCTTCGGCGATGGGGCGAATCGCCAGCGTCTTACCAGAACCAGTGCCCGCGACGATGCCAAAACCGCGTCGTGCGCGCGCAAGCTCGCGCACGCGCGGCCCGAAGTTCTTCTCGAGATAGGTCTCGATGTGAAGTCCAACAGCGAGCTCGATCGTCTCGCAGGCCGCGCGCGTTGGCGCGATGACGATTACACGTCCCGTCGGCGGTTCCGCCCCAACGAATGCTTCGTGGTCGGGAGGGAGGTATTGGTCTCTTACTTCGCGCATGCCGGCCGCCGAGAGATTCGTGCGCGGCCGCGCGCGCAGCGGTCAGGGCTTCTTCTTGTCCTCGCCGAACTTCTTGACGAAGGGCAATTCCTTGTCGTCGCCTTTCTTGCCTTTTTCCACGTAGTCATCTCCAAAGATAACCTTGCCGTTGTTCGGCTTGTCGTGGACAGCTGACCGGCAATCCGTTGGCGCGGGTTGCTGCTTGGCTGGCACCCTCTCGAGCCAGACGCGACACATACCGGGCGGCGGACGATACGCCTTCGGCACCGAGTCCGTACCGGCAGCCGGCGGCTGGGCCTGCTGAGCGCGCGCGATGCCAGCCAAACCGGCCGTGAATGCCAACGTGAGTACTGCAAAGCGAAGCTTCATCTATGATTCTCTCCAACGCCGAGCGGACATCGCGCAGCATCGTACAGTAAGGCAGGCCTGGTGCCATGCGTTTTGGCGTAACAGCAAATGTCCCAAGCGTAGTCCCAACAACAACTTAGAGCGTCGCAATGGTTGTCGTGTGGCACGCAAAACAAACACTTGTGTCTACTGACAGGGACAAAGGCGTCCCAGTCCAGAGAGCGCCGTGCACCAATTACCCCTAATCCCCGAAGCTGATCCCTGACGCCCGAGCCGTTTGCACCAGGTCATGCGTCACATCCACGCGCTTCGTCTCCTTCAGACACTCCTCGATGGGAACTGTCACGATGTGCGGCGTCTGCAGTGCCACCATATGGCCCCATTTCTCCTCGGCCACCGCTCGCACCGCTGCGCCACCAAAGCGTGTCGCCAAAAGACGGTCGTAACCCGTCGGCATGCCGCCGCGCTGCAGATGTCCGAGCACCAGCGAGCGCGTCTCCTTCCCCGTGAGCGTCTGTATCTCCCTCGCAATCAGGTCGGCCATTCCGCCCACCCGACGCGCCTGCCCCGGCATCGATTCGCCAAGCACGTGCGAGGTCCCACCAATCGGAAATGCGCCCTCAGCCACAACAACGATGGAGAAATGACGTCCCGCCGCATCGCGCGCCACGATCTTCTCGCAGACCTTGTTGATGTCGTACGGAATTTCCGGGATGAGGATGACGTCGGCCGTTCCCGCGACGCCTGAGTGCAGCGCGATGAATCCCGCGTCGCGGCCCATGACCTCCATCACGATGACACGATCATGACTCTCAGCTGTCGTGTGGAGTTTATCAATGGCCTCGATCGCCGTGTTCACTGCGGTATCGAAGCCGAACGTCGTCACGGTGCCGCTCACGTCGTTGTCGATCGTCTTCGGCACACCGATGATCTTCATCCCCTTCTGACAGAGCTGCAACGCAATGCCCAATGATCCGTCGCCGCCAATCGATATCACGGCATCAATCCCCATCTTGCGCGCATTCTCGATCAGCTCTTCAGAGCGATCTTCCGGGATGTACGTGCCGTCCGGCTGCTTCCGCGGATAAGAGAATGGATTGCCGCGATTCGTCGCACGGAGAATCGTTCCGCCGAGGTGCGCGATTCCCCGCACGGATTCTTTCGTGAGCGGAACAACTTCGTCCTCGCCGAGGAGTCCCGCGTAACCGCGCTTGATGCCGACGACGTCCCAACCCCGGTTGATCGCGGTAAGCACTGCGGCGCGGATGACCGCGTTGAGGCCGGGAGCGTCTCCGCCTCCCGTTGAAAGGGCGATGCGCATCGAAGTCAGTTGTCGGAATCGGGTAGGGAAGGATGCAACGTGCGAAGGGCCGGAGCGCCCGGGAAACGCGTCGGCCCGAGTGACGTCACCGTACGGAACTGTTCACGCAGACGCTCGCAAAAGGGCGACAACCTCGCCCTTTGCAGCATGCCGTCCAAGCTTCGATTTCTCATAAACGGGAACGCCGTCCCTGAGAACTTCGAAACGGCCACCAGAACTCGGAGTCAGTGTGATCTCCGCGTCGGGAAACTGGCCCGCAAGCTCGGCCGCCAAACTGGTGGCCCGTGGCTCGTAGTTTCAAACGGTGCAGTATTCGATCGAAAGCTTCATCATCTCGGCGTTATGGTCACGGCGGAATATAGCGAATCCGCCGTGCTTCCGACGACCCGCTGGCACATGGTCGTACGCAGACAATTGTCCGTGCAAAGTTCAAATTCCACCGATGGAGACGCTAATGCGCCGACTTGCCCTGCTCTCGTGCCTCGCCTTGGCCGTTACTCCGCGGCTGGCCTCTGCCCCAGTCCGCTCCACCTTGCGCCCGAAGTGAAACAACTCGCTCCCGACTACCACTGCATGGGCGGATGCATTCGGTCCCAAGGCCTCGCCTGTGCAGCAGCGAGTCTCCTGAGCGAGCGCAGCAAGTCGTCTGTCATCCTGAGCGAGCGCAGCGAGTCGAAGGATCTGCACCTGCACCTTGCTCCGCGCGCAGGACGACAACGCGAGCTCACCGAAGCGGCACTGGCACGTTCGCCATAGCAGCCAGCTGTCGTAGCAGCGTGTCCTGACGCGCGACGATCACTCGAAGTGAATCGATCTGGTCGCGCATCGTTGCTGCCTCCTGGCGCGCAGCATTAAGCTCGTCGCCAACTTGTCGCATCTGTTCGATAATGCTTGCGTCGGCGGCTGGGTTGCGGCACGACGCGACGCTCGCAAGCGTCGCAGCGACACAGAGACATTGCAAGCGTTTGAACGACATTGGAAACATGGCACGTGGTTAGGGCGAGGCGGTGTCGTCTCGTGCATCAAAGATGCGTACGCATCGCTCCATCGGCCAGCAGACATCCGTGTGCAGCAACAGGCACCGACACGCAATGAATCGGTGACGTTCGGCGCCGGCGCACATGCTAACGTGCGCCATGTCGCATCGAGCCCCTCTCCGCAGAAGCGGACATACGCTCATTGAGCTTGTGCTCGTGATGATCCTCATTGGACTCATCTCGCTCATCGGGCTGCATCAATTCCACAGCTATCTGGATCGGATCGCCACACACAACGCCGTGCGCGCTGCCGGCGGCGTCATCGCACGCGCCCGTGACGAAGCGATAGCACTCCACACACCAGTGAGCGTGCGCATCGACACAACGGCCGCAACGCTCGAATTATCGTCGCGAAACGGGCCCTTCGGTCTCGCTGCGCTGGGTGAAGTTCACGGCGTCGCACTCTCGACAACTCGCGATTCCATCACCTTCGATGTGCGCGGATTGGGCTACGGCGCGGCGAATCTCACGCTCATCGCAAAACGAGGAAGGTCCTCCGACACACTGGTGCTCTCCCGCCTCGGCCGCATTCGCTACTGAGCACAGCAGGCGCCTAGCGCGTGGCGGGTTGCGTGGCCTGCGGCATAGCAGCGTTAGCCGTCTTTCGCCGGTCAATGCGCAGACGCGAAATGTTGCTGACCGGAATTACCGTCGTCACCTGTTTCGTCGCATCGTACAAAAACAAATACTTCTGCGTGGTGCCCAGCAATAGTTGCGGCGTCGTGTCCGCTGGCATGGCACTTGGGGACGCGATGAGGTCCACCTGCACGCGTCGGCCCTTGCCGGCACGGAGGTCCTGCGAGACGCTCCTCGCGTAGTGCAGTGATGCCGCCAACGCCCAGAGTCCAGCGGTGAACAGGTACAGAGGTCGGCGATATCGTTCCGTCAGAGCACGACGGGCTTCACCGCCGAATAACCAGTTGGTCTTTGTCGAACGCTTCTGAAGCGCGTACGACATCCTGAAGTACAGCGCGACCGCCGGAATTGGTGCAAGGCATACGAGTATGATCAGGGGATCGCGCAACGCGGCGAGCAGAAAATCGCTTGGCTCCGCGTAATCGAAGACGTTGATCCGAAAACTGACAAATACCAGCGCTCGATGAAGCATCCCGAGCGCGGTAAGAAACAGATATCCAAGCGTCAGCCCCAATCCCAGATTTTCCGTCCGAAGCCAGTGACGCCATGCAGGCTCGGACGCCACAGGGGGACTGATCGGCCCAGTGCTGACTACACCGCCAGAAGCGGTGTCCGTCGTCTCCACGCGGGAATTCGTCGCGGGCGTCGTCAATCCGCAGCGACCGTCCCGAAGTCATAGCCAGGAACGGAAACGCGAGGGATCGGCTTTCCGATCATGCGCTCGATCGTTCGTACCATCCCGATCTCGTCCGGCGACATGAACGTGTACGCGTCGCCCTCCTTCGCCGCACGACCAGTGCGCCCAATGCGGTGCACGTAGTCCTCGGCCTGCTGCGGAACATCGTAATTGATCACGTGTGTGATTCCGGAAATGTCGAGTCCGCGCTGCGCGATATCCGTCGCCACCAGCACGCTGATCGTCCCGTCCTTGAAATCCTGCAGCGCCTTGGTCCGTTGGGACTGCGACTTGTCGGCGTGCATCGCGGTCGCCGTCACGCCCGCCTTTTCCAGGTCACGAACGATACGGTCCGCGCCATGCTTCGTGCGTGAGAAGATCAACACAGAGTCGTGCACGCTGCCGGTGAGCAGCTCGACGAGCAACGCATTCTTCTTCTCGCGCGGCACTGGATAGACGGCATGCGTCACGGTGCTCGCTGCCGCGGATCGTACCCCGACCTGGACGACGATCGGCTTGCGCAGGTACTTTCGCGCGAGCGCTTCGACTTCAGGTGGCATCGTCGCGCTGAACAGTAACGTCTGGCGGTACGCTGGAATCTGATCGACGATCCGGTTGATCTGCGGCGCAAACCCCATGTCCAGCATGCGATCGGCCTCGTCAAGCACCAACACTTCGAGATCATCGAACACCACATTCTGACGCTCGAGGTGATCAATCAAACGGCCCGGCGTCGCCACGACCACGTCCACGCCATCGCGCAACCGACGCTCCTGCGGATCGAGCGGAACACCGCCATACACGGCGACAACGGAGATCTCTCCATGCCGAGCGTATTTGCGGAAGCTCTCCTCCACCTGCACGCATAACTCGCGCGTCGGCGTAAGGATCAGCGCGCGTGTGCGACGCGGACCGTCGATGAGGCGTTCGATGATGGGCAGCGTGAACGCGGCAGTCTTGCCTGTTCCAGTTTGCGCGAGGCCCATGATGTCGCGCCCATTGAGCGCGATGGGAATCGCGTCGCGCTGAATGGGAGTCGGCTCCGTGTAGCCCGCATCGCGAATCGCGTCGAGAATCGTCTGGTGAAGATCCAGATCGGCAAACGTGAACGCTTTCTGCACGCTAGGCTCAGTGGCCAGCGTGACGGTCGAACTGTGTAGCGAATTGGTGGTCATGCGTCCTGATGCGTCGCGCCGGGGCCGCGATCCCGGGATTTCCGGGACCGGCGCATGCATCGGACTCGCGCGGCAACGCCGCGATCAACCGATGCGGTTGATAAGGAGCGATCGTCTTACGATCGCTTGGGAAGTTCCCTTGAAGGTAAGCTATTGCTTCGCTGGCTGCTAGCTGGCGCGTCGCTGGCGTCCCTTCACTCCAGAAACTTCAGCACCATCGCGACCACCTCCTCCGGTCGCTCTTCGTTCACGGCGTGCCCGCCCCCCGACACCACACGAACGTCGAGCGGTGCCCCCGCTGCACGCAGTGCGGTGACATACGGAAGTGCATCGCGCACCAGTGCGTCAGCAGACCCAAGCACCACCAGCATCTCACGTGTCAATGTCTTTAGACGCGCAGACATTTCCGCCGCTGGCGGCCGTTTCCACGAAAACTCATGCAGCAGCCGCCGCATCGCACGCGCGTATCCTGGAAACTGGGATGGCGCCCAATACTCATCCTCATCGCGCCCCGTTATGCGGGACGGATCGCCGTACACCATGCGATGCGTTCGAGCCACGATCGACCGCGCCACAAGTCTCGGCAGAATCACGTCAACGATTCGCGGACTCACGAGTCGGGCAAACCGTTGCAAGCGCACCCGTCCGAAGCATGCTGGATTTACCACCACCGTGCGATTCACCCGCAAGTCTGCGTGTGTTGCTAGGTGGATCGCGATCGTTCCCGCCATCGATTGCGCGACGACATCAACGCTTTGTACACGCTCGACGTCGAGCAACGCCTTGAGCACACCGACCAGCGAATCAAGACGATACACCTCTCGCGCATCCGGCTTGTCCGACAGTCCGTGTCCCGGCAAGTCCACCGCGATGACGTGACGGCCCGCGTCGGCAAGCGAAGCATACCACGCGCGCCACATGTACAGCGACGCGCCCCAGCCATGAATAAGAAGGACGACTGGACGTCCTGGCTCGCCAGACTCGGCGATGCGAAGCGTGAGCCCACTTGGCAGCGTGACGTGGCGTGTCCGAATGTGCGCCGACCCGGCGGGGAACATCTCCGCCGGGTCGAGCCGACCTGCAAGACGCGCCTCATCGCCGCCCAGCGAAACGCTCAGATGATCTCGATCGTGCGCCCGGACAGGCGCGCGATCAGGCCGAGACGGAACGTGATATCGGTCCATCGCTCGTCGCCGGTAACTTGAGTCTCGAGTGGGTATGTAGGCCACACATGCGGACTGGTACTCGTGGCAACGGCCATGCCCTTGTGCGGGTGCCACACACCTTCGCGATCGCGATCTTCGAGAAATCGCTCGAACATCCTGGACCAGTTCTCGTTGCGCCTGAGATAACCGAGGCGAGCCATGAGCTCCATCCAGTACAGCGCAAACGGCACATCAGAGTCGACGGCGTTGCGATGCGGCAAGTAATCGCCAAGCACCAAATGCGGCACCGGGAGGACTTGCTTGCCGCAGAGTTGCACCGCCTCTTGTCGCGGCTGTGGCTGCGTCAGGTGCTGATACAACGCATCCATTTCGCGATGATGTTCCGCGCGGAATAGCGGCATGTACGCCAGCATCGTCACGGCAAAGATGGACGGCGGGCACGCTTCCGCCGCGAGCATGTGCTGATTGCCTTGGCGAATGAACGGCTTTTGCGCGAGTGGAGACCTGAGATAGTCCGCCATCCGCGTGAGGATGCGCCGCGCGGCGCCGCGCAAACGCGGATCGCCTTCGTAACCAGCTTGCGCGAGCGTGGCTGCCGCAGCCTCTCGGAGCAGTGCGCGTCCACGCCGCACCGACTCCTCGTCAGTTACGTGCTTGCCCCCAAGCTCGAACAAGAATGAAGGATCGTCGTCTTCCGCGAGCAGCCTGAATAGAATACGCCGAGCGTGGACGAGTGGCGGCGTGTCCTTGTTCCATCCGTACTCGATCAATCGCCGCACAGCCGGAATCGTCCCCACTCCCTCGAAGCTTTCGGCTCGTGACGACGGGACAGAAAGCATGCCGCCGCCCCACGTTCCGTCGGGCGCCTGTTGGACAGCCAACAGCAACGCGGGTCGATGCGTAAGGGGTAATGCGGCCACCTTCTCGGCATCGATCGCATTGATGCGCGCGACCTCCGTCATCGCTCGATAACGAATCGGCGGCGCTGCATGCGCGAGGAGCCAATCGAGTGGGAAGCGTACTGGACCCGGCGGCGGTTGTGGCGCAGCAGGAGCCGGCGTTGGTGTTGCGGCCGGAGTGGGCGAGGGAGCGGCGGAGGCTCCTACAGGGGTGCTGCTTGAAGGCGACGGCAGGGTCACGTGAGGCTCGCGGAGCTATCGGTCAGACCAGAGTCGCATGGCGGCGCCGGGCGGAACGCCTTGAGTAGAGGCGGGTAAGCATAGCAGGTTTGTGTCCAAACCCGCTAGAGGGTGAAACGTAAGCTGTAATTGGTCAATGACTTAGAAAACTGTGCACGTCAATCATTCCACCCACGGAGTTCGAACATGAAGGCATTACACATGGCGGCGCTTGGCGCCGCGCTCGTCCTCGGCATGTCGGTCACCGCGAGCGCGCAGGGTGGCGGCGGTGGTGGTGGTGGTCGTCGTGGCAACATGCTGATGGTCGGTATCGACAGCACCCTGTCCGCCGATCAGAAAGCAAAGGTCGCTGAAGTCACCGCGAAGTACGCTCCCGAGCAACAGGCAATTCGCGATCTGATGGCGACCGACCGCGAAGGCGCGATGAAGAAGCGCGCTGAGCTCTCCACGAAAATGAATCCGGAAATCCGAGCGATCCTGTCCAAGGAACAGCAGGCCATATTCGACAAGAATGTCGAGGAAGCAGCGAAGCGTATGGCAGCGCCGCGTCCGGCACCGGCTATCTGACTCTCGGCGGAACCTGCAATGCGAACAGGGTGGCGACGCTTCGGCATCGCCACCTTGTTCGCATG
>JBDTXZ010000067.1:0-9447 GCA_040005935.1 bacterium
AATCAGCGGCCTGGCGCGCGGCGTTGACGCGTGCGCGCACCGCGGCGCGCTCGATATCCAAGGGGCCACCTGCGCCGTACTCGGCACGGGGCTCGACGTCGTCTATCCGAGGGCACACGTCGCGTTGCAAGGCGAGATCGCCGAGCGTGGGCTCCTTCTGTCGGAGCTCGAACCGCGGAATCCGGCGCATGGCGGATCATTTCCTCAACGCAATCGAATCATTGCAGCGCTGTCGACTCTTACAGTCGTGGTCGAGGCGGGAGTCGGTAGCGGGGCGCTTATCACCTCCACGTGGGCGAACAACCTGGGACGCATGGTCGCGGCCGTACCCGGGCCCATCGACGTTCCGCAGTCGCAAGGCAGCAACGAGTTGTTTCTTCACGGCGCGCATCCAATTACGAGCATGGCCGATGCGCTCGCTCTCATGGGTCTCACTGCGCCAATTCGGCTGGCGGACATCCCCGAAGGCACCGGAGAACGCCGCATGTGGGATGCGCTCTGCGAGGGCGGCGCTGACTTGGACACCCTGTGCACTCGGTCCGGCCTCCCGGCGCAGGAAGGTATGGCTGCGGTGACCGCACTCGAGTTGCGTGGCCTGCTGGAGTGTTCGCTGACGGGAGTGATTCGGCGCGCATGATGCGCATTTCACCATGCTTTCAATCGCACGGCGTGCGAAACTGACCGGTGCCTCGCCACATCTACGTTCACGTCCCGTTCTGCGCTCGACGCTGCTCGTATTGCGATTTCTCCATCGCGATCCGCCGAACGGTGCCCGTCGACGAATATCTCGGTGCTCTCGAGGCAGAACTGCGCACGCGGTTTCGTCATCGGGTACCGAGCGAAGTCGATACGATCTACTTCGGCGGGGGCACGCCGTCATTACTTGGCGGCGACGGAGTTGCCCGCGCCGTCGACCTTGTGCAGCGCCAGTTTCGGCCTGTCGCCGCGGCGGAAATTACCATCGAAGCGAATCCGGACGACGTTTCTCCAGAGGCCGCGGCGCGCTGGAATGCTGCCGGGATCAATCGCCTGTCGATTGGTGGACAGAGCTTCAACGACACGGTGCTGACATGGATGCACCGCACACATGTCTCCGACACGACAGAGCGTGCAGTTCAAATTGCCCGGGCAGCGGGCATCGGGAACGTGTCGCTCGACTTGATTTTTGCTCTTCCAGAAGCGCTCGCGCGTAACTTCGAAAACGACGTAGAACGGTTGCTGGAATTGCAGCCAGATCACATTTCCGTGTATGGGCTCACGATCGAACCGCGAACGCCACTTGGAAGGTGGGTATCGCGCGGAATAACCGTTGAGCAGCCAGAAGACGGATATGTGGCCGACTTCCTCAACGCCGATCGCCTACTCACCAACGCCGGCTATGAGCACTACGAAGTCTCCAACTACTCATTATCCGACTCCCGAGCTCGGCACAATTCGGCGTATTGGTCGGGCGTGCCGTACGTTGGGCTCGGGCCATCTGCTCACGGGTTTGACGGACAGGTGCGACGCTGGAACATCAGGCACTACGCTGAATGGCGCGACGTGGCATTGGCGGGTACCGATCCAACTGAAGGCTCGGAGATCCTCACGGCCGACAACAGAATCGCGGAGGCGGTGTATCTCGGATTGCGGTCAGATGCGGGCCTGCCTGTTACCACATCCGATCGCCCCGTCGTTGAGCCCTGGGTTAACGCAGGATGGGCTACGCTCGCCACCGACGACCGAATTCGCTGCACCGCAAATGGCTGGCTCCGGTTGGACGCACTTGCGGCCGCCTTGACGCATCACCGAAGTCGTTAGCATATTTAGACTTATGGCAACTGCCGACGAGCTCACGCCCCGCGAGCGCCGCGTCCTCGAGGCGGTAATCAAGTCGTACGTCCAGACCGCCGAACCGGCCGGCTCTCGGGTGCTCTCGCGCGGCTTTAGTCTGGGTGTCTCACCGGCAACCATTCGCAACACCATGAGCGACCTCGAAGAGAAGGGGTTTCTCATGCACCCGCACACATCAGCGGGGCGCGTGCCCACCGACAAGGCGTACCGGGCCTACGTGGACGCACTGCTCAACGCGCCACCAACGACGATCGTGGTTGCCGAGCACGACCGGCTGCATGCAGATATCTCCGCGAGCAATTCGACGATCGAGACCATCCTCCGCCGCGCTGCACAGTCCCTCGGCGTGCTGACCCAGGAGCTTGGCGTCGCCCTCGGACCGCGACTCGATGCGAGCGTACTGCGGTCGCTCGACCTCGTTCGCGTGGGAGGAGACCGGCTGTTGTTGGTGCTGACCCTTGACGGTGGTGTCGTGCGAACGGTGTTTGTTGAAGTGCGCGGAACCGTGGCCGATAGTGCCGTCAGCGAGGTCACGCGCGTCCTGAACGAAAGGCTCGCTGGGCACACCTTGCGCGAACTGCGCGCGTCAGTCGGTGAGCGCCTCCGTGATTCGGCGACGAAGCCTGAGGCGGAGGACCTGCTCAATATCTTTGTCCAGGAAGGCGAACAACTCCTCGACAGCGCACTTCCGCTCAGCGAAGGAAGCGTCATTGTGGGGCAGGCGAGCGTACTCGCCTCGCAACCCGAGTTTGACGGTGCCGCGAACCTGAGGCGGCTCCTCACGCTTACTGAAGAACCGGCGCGTCTCGCCGACGCGCTCCGCCGCACACACGCTGGCGACGAACGGCCGGGGGTCAGCATCACAATCGGCGGCGAGCACGGCGATCCTCGGCTCGATCAATTCACCGTGGTGACTGCGGAGTATCATGCAGGGGCCCTCACCGGCGTTATCGGCGTCATCGGACCAACGCGGATGTCGTACGACAAGGTGATTTCGCTCGTGCAGCACACCTCGCGCTTGTTGTCGGATTTACTATAGCGTCTCTCAACTTCTTGCCGGACTATTTTCGCCTCCATGGCTGACTTTTATGCAACACTGGGCGTCGACCGCAGCGCGGCCGACGACGACATCAAAAAGGCGTATCGCAAGCTTGCGATGGCCTCCCATCCCGACCGCAACGGGGGCTCCAAGGAAGCTGAGGAGAAGTTCAAGGAGATCACTGAGGCGTACGATGTACTCCGCGATCCCCAGAAGCGTGCGGCCTATGACCGTTACGGTGAAGCGGGGTTGCGGGGCGGCGGCGGCGGAGGGTTCCACCACGTGGACCTCTCAGAAGCCCTCGGGATCTTCATGCGCGACTTCGGCGGCTTTGGCGGCTTGGACGATCTCTTCGGCCGAGGCCAGGGCGGGAGCGCGCGCGGCGGGGCGGATGTCAAGATCACGATGCCGCTCACGCTTGTCGAAGTAGCGACTGGAGTCGAGAAGGAAATACGGATCAAGGTGCTCGACGCCTGCGAGGTGTGTTCGGGCAGTGGTGCGGAGCCCGGTTCAAAGGCACACCGCTGCGCTACGTGTGGTGGCCACGGCGAGGTCCGGCGTGCGCAACGCTCGTTCTTCGGCCAGTTCGTCGCGGTCACGCCTTGCCCGACCTGCAAGGGCGAGGGACAAGTCGTCGAGACGCCATGCAAAAAGTGCAAAGGCGACGGTCGCACCCGCTCCGAGAAGTCAATCAAGGTTTCAGTGCCGGCAGGCGTTGCAACAGGCCAGTACATGACCTTGCGCGGCGTCGGCAATATCGGTGTGCGCAAGGGCGATCGCGGCGATGTTCATGTTGTCTTCGACGTTGCGGACGATGCGCGCTTTGAGCGCGACGGTGAGGATCTGTATACTGAAATCCTCGTCACGTATCCGCAGCTCGTGATGGGCACCGCCATGCAAGTGCCCACGGCAACGAGTGCCGTTGCGCTCGCGATTCCTCCCGGTACGCAGAGTGGGCAGATGTTCCACCTCCGCGGGCGAGGCTTGGCTCGCGTAAACGCCGCTGGCACGGGCGACCTCCATGTTCGCGTCCAGCTTTGGACCCCCGACAAGCTGGGCGAAGAGGAG
The DNA here is from genome assembly GCA_040005935.1 of bacterium. Classification (GTDB taxonomy): domain Bacteria; phylum Gemmatimonadota; class Gemmatimonadetes; order Gemmatimonadales; family Gemmatimonadaceae; genus AG11. Next base: position 3,941 of record JBDTXZ010000067.1, read on the forward strand.
GAGCGCTTGATCACGCGTCTTAGCGAGATTCAGCGCAGCGTACCTGCGGACCGTGGCAAAGGCCTCTGGGCAAAGATGAAAGAGGCGCTCGGCGCATGAACTGGCTCGCCGTCCGCGTCCGGCCGGGCGCGGGGCGGGAGCAGGCAATGGCTGCGCTGTTCGAGGTAGGTTCGGACGGCGTGCATGAGGCGGGTGACGAGCTTGTCACCCACTTTCCTGGCGACACGGACGCTGAATTCGTGAAGGCCGCCATTCTCGCCGCTGATCCGACGGCCGAGATTTCGATTTCACTCATTCCGGCGGTTGATTGGGCGGAAGAGTGGAAGAAGGGCGTTGGCGCGCACGATTTGGGCGCGCTCTCCATCGTCCCACCGTGGCTCGCCGAGGGACGCGATCCGGCGCGCACCATCGTCATCGAGCCGCAAATGGCGTTCGGGACCGGCGAGCATCAGACGACGCGCGGCGTCGTGCGTCTATTGCCGAGCGTGATACGGCATGGTGATCGTGTGGCGGATCTTGGCAGCGGTAGCGCCGTGCTATCAATCGCCGCCGCCAAGCTTGGAGCATCGCACGTGACGGCCGTCGAGATCGATCATGACTCAATTGAGAATGCGCGAGAGAATGTTGAGAGAAATGGCGTCGCGGATCGCATCACAATCTTCGAGGCCGACGCCAATGTCCTCTTACCGCTCGTGGCGCCCGTTCGTGTCGTGCTGGCGAACATCATTTCGTCCGTCCTCCTCGCAATGTTGCCCATGATTGCGACGTCCCTCACGCCCGACGGCGAGGCGATTCTGAGCGGCATCCTTCTCGAAGAACGCGAGATGATGCTCCAGGTGCTCGTCGACTCCGGGTGGCACGTGATTGCAGAGGACGCGGAGGGGCTGTGGTGGAGCGCGAGAATCACGCGCCGCTAGGCACATTCTACGCGCCGGGCGCGTGGACTGGTCGCGCGGAGCTTGGCGATGATGCCGCCCATCATGCGCGGGTCAAGCGACTCGTCGTGGGCGATGCTGTGCGGCTCACGAATGGAGAGGGACGGCGCGCGCGTGGCTTGATCACATTCATCGCGAAGCATCAGCTTGTCGTCGACACTGACCCCGCGTCGATCGAGGATGTGGTGGCGCCGCCACGCGTGGATTTGTGGGCGCCGATTGGTGATCGCGACCGAATGCTGATGTTGGCGGAGAAAGCCGTTGAATTGGGAGCGACCGCGTGGCAACCCGTGGCCTATGTGCGCTCTCGCTCCGTGTCTCCCCGCGGCGAAGGCGCGGGCTTTCGCGAGAAACTTCGATTGCGCATGATCAGCGCGTTGGAGCAGTGCGGTGGCGCGTGGCTTCCAGAGATGCGCCCCGACAGCGAACTCGATGCTGCGCTGGTTGCGGACGCCGCGCTGCCTGATGGCGCTCGCCTCTTGCTCGATGCCGAAGGCGGACGTATTGCCGCTGTCACGCCAGCGCTGGATGCGCCGGTGCGAATCGCGCTTGGTCCCGAGGGAGGACTCGACGACGTGGAGCGTGCGCGATTCATTCAGGGCGGATGGCGCACCGTCTCACTTGGTGGCAACATACTGCGCTTCGAGACGGCTGGCGTCGCTGCGCTCGCGATCGTGCGCTCTCACTTACGCTGACACGGATGACAGAGAACTGTCTGTTCTGCAGGATCGTGCGCAAGGACATTCCCTCCACGATTGTGCTTGAGAACGAGCACGTTATTGCCTTCCGCGACATTGATCCCAAGGCGCCGACGCATGTACTCGTCGTTCCGAAGACGCACATTGCCACGCTCGACGACGCAACCGATGCTCGCGTGCTCGGCGAGATGTTGCTTGCCGCGGCCGCTATCGCGCGCGATGAGGGCATTGTCGCGGGTGGCTATCGAACGGTCGTGAATTGCGGGGCGGATGCGGGCCAGTCGGTTTTCCATGTGCATCTGCATCTCCTTGGCGGTCGCAAACTGTCATGGCCTCCAGGATAGCGTTGCGCGGAGTTCCGCGACTCGCCGCACTGCGATAACTTTCAGCGCTCAACCCGCCGCGCAATTCACGGAACGATGCCGCTCTTCGACACCCTGCAGTCCGATCTCAACGCCGCGCGCAAATCGCTCGACAAGCCGCGCGTGCTCGTCCTCGGCACGATCTACTCCGATGCCAAGAATCGAAAGATCGAGCTCCGTCGCGATCTCACGGACGACGAAGTCATCGACGTCATTCGCAAGGGGATCAAGCGGCGCCGCGAATCGATCGAGATGTATGCCGGCAAGCGTGATGATCTCGCGGAGAAGGAGCGCGCAGAAGTCGCGATCCTCGAGGTGTATCTGCCTGCTGCCGTGAGCGATGAGGAATTACGGACAGCGGTTCGCGCTGCCATTGCGGGAGGTGCAGCGCAGATTGGTGCCGTCATGGGCAAGGTGTTGCCGCAGTTCAAGGGTCGCGCGGAGGGGAGCCAGATCAACGCCATCGCGCGCGAGGAGTTGAGCAGGCAGGGGTGATGACGGTGCGCAGGTGAACGCGCACGCCCTCGGGATTCTCGAGTTTCCGCGACTGCTCGAGCTGGTCGCGGAACGCGCCTCTTCGGTTCCCGGTGCCGCGCGCGTGAGGGCCCTGACTCCCAGTGCTGATCTCACCTGGCTCGAAAGCGAGCATCGTCGCGTGGCAGCGGTACGATCGCTACTCGGCAGCGAGCCGGTGTGGCGGCCAGAGCCCGTTCCCGAGCTCGCCGGTGCGATCCAGCGGCTCCGCGTCATCGGCAGCGTATGGAACGGCCTGGAGCTCGTCGCCGGTGCCGTGTTGCTGCGTTCGGCGCGTCGCACGCGCGACGCGTTGCGCGATGACCGTCGTCCTGCTGTGATTCGTGCGGTGCTCGGCACGTTCGCCGATCGGATGGTTGTTGCGAAAGCCCAGGAAGAGCAGATCGAGCGTGCGCTCGGCGAAGACGGCGTCGTCAAGGACGATGCGTCGCCGGCGCTTCGTCGCATCCGGCGTGAATTGCGCGCATCGCACGGAGAGCTCATTCGTATTCTCGAGCGCGTCATGGGAAGTCTCGAGGCGCACCATCGTGCACCCGACATGTCTGTCACGATTCGAGATGGCCGATACGTGATCCCGGTGCGTCGCGAAGGAGCAAAGGGGGTTGGTGGCATCGTGCACGGCACGTCCGGCACGGGCGGCCTGATGTTCGTGGAACCGCCAGCTGCGGTCGAATACGGCAATCGCATTCGCGAACTCGAATCTGAAGAGCACGAGGAAGTCGAGCGCATTCTTGCCGAGCTCACTGACTCCATTCGGCCGCATCGCGAAGGCCTGGCTGAATCGCTGGACGCGTTGGCCGAGTTGGACTCGTTGCATGCGCGCGCACGGTACGCGATTCAGTTCGCGTGCACGCCGGCTGACCTCGTTCCCGCTCGCGATGGTTTTGCCATCCGCGACGGCCGGCATCCGCTGCTGTTAGCGAAGGGCGTGGAGGTCGTACCGTTCGACCTCGCGATGTTTCCCGACGAGCGCACGCTGCTCGTGTCGGGACCAAACACCGGTGGCAAGACCGTGTTGCTCAAGGCACTGGGCCTCGTGTCGATGATGTCGCAGGCCGGTATTCCCGCGCCCGTTGGGTCGGAGAGCACGATCCCCGTATTTGATGACGTGCTGGCCGACATTGGAGATGAGCAATCCATTGAAGCCAGCCTCTCTACGTTCTCTGCGCATCTCAAAAACCTGTCCGACATCCTCCGGCTTGCGACGTCCGATTCCCTCGTGCTCATCGATGAGTTGGGGTCGGGCACCGATCCTCAGGAAGGCGCGGCGCTCGGATGGGCAATACTCGAGACACTCACGACGCGTGGCACGACGACGCTCGCGTCCACGCACCTTGGCCAGCTGAAGGAACTCGCGGCGCAGGTCACAGGTGTCGTGAACGCATCGCTGCAATTCGACGCGGTGCAACTCGCGCCCACGTACCGGCTCATCAAGGGAATCCCCGGCCGATCATACGGCATCAGCATCGCACGACGACTGAACCTTCCTGCGGACGTCGTGGCGCGCGCGGAAGAACGCCTTCCGCAGGGTGAGCGCGACATGGCCGCGCTGCTCGAGCGCCTCGAGAAGAAAGAGGAGGAGTTGGTGGTGCGCGAGCGCGAGGCAACCGCAATGGTCGACGACGCGCGCGAGCGCATTGCGACCGTCGTAAAGCGGGAGCACAACGTCCGCGAGCGTGAACGGAGCGTCGAGAAGGCCAGCCGTCAGGAAGCACGCAAGTACGTGTTGGAAGCGCGTGCCGAGATCGATCGCACCATCAAGGAGTTGAAGAAAAAAGGCAGCGCAGCCGCAGACAGTGCCATCGACGAGATGGGGCGAAACGCTCGGCGTAAAGCCGAGGAGCTTGCGGCAAGGCAGGCCAACGTGCTCGATCGGCTCGAGTCCGAGGAGCGCGCAGCGGTGCGCAAGAAGGGCAGCGATCGCCCCGCGGACAACACGCCGATCGTCGAAGGCGACGCCGTGGAAGTCGGCACGCTCGGAGGCAAGATCGGACGCGTGCTGGAGGTTCGCGGTAAAGAGGCAACGGTCGTCGTTGGGTCGATGAAACTGACGGTGACGCTTGGGATGTTGCGCAAGACCGAGCGACCTGCCGAAGCGGCGGTGAGCTATCTCGGGGACGCGCCGGAAGTATTGGTGAGTACCGAGGTCAATTTGCTCGGCCTGCGCGCCGATGAAGCCGAAGGGGTTGTCCTGCAAGCGCTGGACGGTGCCATTCGTGCGGATCTGAAGAGCTTGCGCATCATTCACGGCAAGGGAACCGGCGCACTGCGTCAGGTTGTCGACGAGATGTTGCGCAAGGATACGCGCGTGCGTGAGTTCCATATGGCCGGATGGAATGAAGGCGGCGCTGGCGTCACGGTCGCAGTGTTCGCGTGATTCCTGACGAGACGGTCGAGCGCGTGCGCGAGACCGCCGACATTGTCGGGGTGATTGGCGAGTACGTCCAGCTCAAGCGCACCGGGGCAGACTTTCGCGGGCCGTGTCCGTTTCATCAAGGCACCGGCCGCAATTTCTCGGTGTCGCCAAAGATCGGTCGTTATCACTGCTTCGTGTGCCACGAAAGCGGCGACGTGTTTTCGTATTTGATGAAGCGCATCGGCGTCGACTTCGTGACCGCGGTCAAGATGGTCGGTGAGAAATCGGGCATCGATGTGGTCGACGTTGCCTCTGGCCACGCTGACGAAAAGGATTCCCGAGAGCCATTGTGGGAAGTGAACGGCGCGGCCGCTGAATATTTTCGGCGGATGTTGTGGGACGACGAACTTGGCGGCACCGCAAAGGGCTACGTAGAAAGACGTGAAGTCGGACGCGACCTCGCCGACAAGATCGGACTGGGCTTTGCGCCGCGTGAAGTGGGGTTGATGCGGGCGCACCTCAACACGTTGGGGTTCGACGACGCGCGTCTCGTCGAGGCCGGGTTGCTCCACACGCCTGAGGGGGCCAGTGAGCCGCGTCCCAGATTTCGCGACCGGCTGAT